>DAEF01000013.1 GCA_002495225.1 Methanoregulaceae archaeon UBA288
AGTAATTATGAGATCCTACAGGAGGCGGTCCTCTGTATGCACCGGCAGAGGAGGTGCCGGCGGAGGTCCGGAAGGCTCCGCCGGGGTCTCCCGCCGGAAACCCCGTAAAACTGGGCCGGACGGCGATCGACACCTGTTCAGCGGCCGGAAGGGCGAACGAGCCGAACGATATC
The DNA here is from genome assembly GCA_002495225.1 of Methanoregulaceae archaeon UBA288. Lineage (GTDB taxonomy): Archaea > Halobacteriota > Methanomicrobia > Methanomicrobiales > Methanospirillaceae > UBA288. The sequence continues at coordinate 174 of DAEF01000013.1, forward strand.
CGGACCTCCGGGGAGGTCGGTCCACCCCAGCCCTCCCGTACCGCGAGACAACTTCCCCCTGGAGAATGGGGTTACCGGGTGCGCCATCCGTGGTCCGTATTCTCCGGATCGAGCCAGACCAGGACGTCGTCCAGGCGGCCCGGCTCCGAGGCGAGCGAGAAGATCGCACGCCGGTCGACGCAGTAGGAGACGAACTCCGCACCGGGAAACGGAGTGCGGCGGTCCAGAAGCGGGTAGGGGTTCGCATCGAACAGCTTGGCACAGGACTCGAGAAGGGTCCAGACGTGGATGACCTGCTGCGTGTGGCCCGCACCCCGCGGGGGAGGGTACGACCGGTAGGCGGGACTGGCTGCGATCTTCGCGTCCCGCACCGGGCGAACGCCCTCGAGATCGCTGCCGAGTTTCCGTTTTCCCACGGTGATCGCGATACTGCGGCCGGAATACGAGAGGCTCATGTACACGTCCGGCCGGCCGTCGACGCGGATCCTGCCGTCCGCGTTCCTCGCCAGGACGATGTCGGCAACACGCTCCTCCGACAGGATCTCCGCCAGGACACGTTTCAGGACGCATCGCGACACGACGAATCGCCGCTGGGAGACCGCGGGTCTGAAACGACGCTCCCGCTCCTTCTCATCGCGAGTCAGAAGGGCGTGAAGGGTCGGGCGGTACACCCCGAGATCGACGAGGAACGAGACGGCGTCGTGGGCCGTCCAGAACGACGTGACGTCACCGAATGCGCACCGGGTATCCGCGTCCCGGGACCAGGGGCGGAGGGGCGGCAGCACTGCGGGCTCCGGTCTGCACGGCACATCCAACGCAATCGTCCCCGATATAAATTCTGTCCCGGAAAACCGGGTGAAGCCTCTTGAAATTCATTCTGGAAATACTTTTCCCGGGGTCGACGGCCCCCCGGAAGACGGGTGTGTCCCGCGGGATGCAGACCGAGGGGGACCCGGTCTTTCCTCACGGCTCCACGGTACCGGGGGGACGCGGGGAAGTCGTTTCGTGTACTCCCAGGTCTTCCCCTGCACTCGAAGAGATGGCCGGGGATCCCTGCCTCGCCTGCCCCCCGGGTTCAGCGCGCCAGCCTCGGCACGCGCCCGAGTCGTTGTCCTCAGGAGTAGCATTCACACAGTTACTGCAGCTCGCTATGCGCCCGAGATCCACGCCGGCAGCGACAGCCCTCCCGGTCCGGACGCCACAAGGCTATACCCGATGAGCGCACAGCTTTTTACGATTTATTCGAGGCTCACCATGCGACTTCTTCTGATCCATTCCGACTCCATGGAGTACGAGGCGCGCGAGAAGACCCGGATCGCCGAGGAGTGCTCCCTCCTCTCCGACGGCATGGAGGAGGCCCTGACCGTCTTCACCGCGGTCGAACAGGGCGACGCGGACGGAATCGAGGACGTCGTCCACCAGGCCGTCTCCGAGATCGTCGAGACGGCGGACCGCGTCGGGACGAAGAACGTCCTGCTCTACCCGTACGCCCACCTCTCGAACGACCTCGCGGCCCCCGACGTCGCGATCAGGGTCCTGGCCCTGATCGAGATCGGCCTCAACGACCTCGGGGCGTACACGGTCAAGCGCGCGCCCTTCGGCTGGTACAAGTCCTTCTCGCTCCGCTGCAAGGGCCACCCGCTCTCCGAGCTCTCCAAGACGATCGTCCCCTCGGGCTCCGACGAGGACGCCGGGCCGGCGAAACCCGCGGTCGAGCACGCGTTCTTCGTGTTGACGCCCGACGGGGTCGAGCACGAGGTCGACGAGTTCATGGACGACTCGAACTTCGGCTGCCTGGTCAAGAAAGAGATGGGCGTGGCCGTCCCGACGGGCGGCGACCCGGTCCACGTGGAGCTGATGCGGGCGAAGGAGCTCGTCGACTACGAGCCCGCCTCGGACGTCGGCAACCTCCGCTGGCTCCCGCGCGGCAAGCTCGTGCGCGACCTCCTCGCCGACTACGCGCTCGGTCTCGTCCTCGAGTACGGCGGCTCGCCCGTCGAGACCCCGGTCATGTACGACCTGGCCGACCAGGCGATCTTCGAGCACGCCGACAAGTTCGGCGAGCGCCAGTACCGGTTCCGCTCGGGCAACCGGTCCATGATGCTCCGCTTCGCGGCCTGCTTTGGCATGTTCTCGATCATGCGGGACATGCNNTTCGGCCAGTTCTTGATGGGCCATGACATGTCCATATCCTACAAGTCCCTGCCCCTGAAGATGATAGAGATGACCAGATACAGCTTCCGGCGCGAGCAGCGGGGGGAGCTGGTGGGCATCCGCCGCCTGCGGGCCTTCACCATGCCCGACATGCACACCCTCTGCCGCGACCTCGACGAGGCGCGGGCCTGCTTCGAGGAGCAGCTCCGCATGGGTTGGCGGACGGGGAAGGACTTCGAGACCCCGCTCGTCGCGGTCTTCCGGAGCACGCGCGACTTCTTCGAGGAGCACCGCGAGTGGGTGGCCGGCCTCGCCCGCGAGTCGGGCGCCCCGATGCTGGTCGAGCTCCTCTCGGACCGGGTCCACTACTGGATCGCGAAGATCGACCTCGCGACGATCGACGGCCAGGGGAGGCCGATCGAGAACCCGACCGTGCAGATCGACGTCGAGTCCGCGGACCGGTTCGGGATCAACTACCACCTGGACGGCGAGGAGGTCTTCCCGCCGATCCTCCACTGCTCGCCCACGGGCTCGATCGAGCGGGTGATCTGCGCCCTGCTCGAGCAGACGGCGCACCAGGAGGTGCCCCAGCTCCCGGCGTGGCTCGCGCCGACGCAGGTCCGCGTGGTCCCTGTTGCCGAGCGGCACCTCGAGTTTGCGACCGGTCTCGCGGACCGGCTCACCGCGGCCCGGCTCCGGACGGACGTCGACGATCGCGAGGAGAGCGTGGGCAAGAAAATTCGCGAGGCCGGGATGGACTGGGTCCCGTTCGTCGTGGTGGTCGGCGACGCCGAGGTCGAGACGGGCAAGCTGACGGTCACAATCCGCCGGCTCTCCACGCCGAAGAGGCCGCACAAGGAGCAATTCGAGGAGGAGGAGCTGGTCCGGGTCGTGCGCGAGGCGACCGCGGGCATGCCGTTCCGGCCGCTCTACACGACCCGCCGGCTCTCGGTGCGGCCCCGGTACATCTGACCCCTCCTTTTCGCCGGGACTCGGCCCGCGTCGAGACGATCCGTCACCCTTTTTTAATCCGTCGCGTGAACCGTTTCTCATGCCTCACCGGACCGTCCTGTGTGTCGCGCTCATCGCGGTCATGGCGCTCGTCGCGGGCTGCGTTCAGTCCCCGCCCGCCAACGCCACGCCCGGAACCACGCCCGCGGTCACCGCGCTGGCGACGCAGTCCGCCGCGCCCGCCACCTCGGCCGACCTGATCACGTTCGTGCATCGGGCCGCCTCCTCCGCCCGCGACCACGGGAGGGAGACGGCGCTGGCCGCGGTCACCGCCGGGAACGGCCCGTTCGTCGCCGGGGACGTGTACATCTTCGCCGTCGACTACAACGGGACTCTGCTCGCGGACAGCGCGGAGCCCGAGCGCATCGGGACGAACATCTCGACCCTAGCCGACGCCTTCGGGGTCCCCGTGGGCAAGAGGCTCGGCGAGACCGCGCGGTTCGGCATCGGCCTAGTCAGCTATGATCGTCCCGGCGCGGAGAACGGCTCCGCCGCCGAGCCCGCGCTCGCCGTCGTCGAGGACGTGGACGGCGCGTACTACGTGGCGGCCGGGTTCTCCGCCTCCGGGGGCGACGTCTTCCCATCGCTGGTCATGAATACCACCGGACCGAAGTCCGATCTGGTGGACCTCGTCGACTTCGTGAAGGGCGCGGTCGCCTACGCCCGGGAGAACGGGAAGGAGAAGGCTGTCGCGACCTTCAACGACCCGCAGGGGGGCTTCGCCCGGGGGGAGCTCGCCGTCATGGCCCTCGATTACAACGGGACGGCGCTCGCAAGCCCGCCGTATGCCCCCGAGGTGGCGGCGAACCGGGTCAACCTGCTCAACTACAACGACCCCGACGGCGTGGGCACCATCCGCGGCATGCGCGACCTCGCCCGGTCGGGCGGCGGCTTCCTCTACACGGTCGCGAAGGTGACCGTCAACGGGTCCGACGTACTGGTCCCGAAGATCAACTACGCCGAGCCGATCGACGACACCTGGTGGCTCTTCGCGGGCGTCGTCGACCCCGCCTACGCGCAGGTCGCCGCCGGAAACCTGACCGGCATCTCGCGGCGGCAGCACTCCAGAGCCGAGCTCCACGCCCTGGTTTCCCGTGCTGTGGACGACGCCAGGACGAACGGAACCGCGCGGGCCCTCGCGGCGATCGACGACCCGGCGGGCCCGTTCGTCGACGGCGACCTCTTCGTCTGGGCCGAGGGAACCAACGGGACGGTGCTCGCCGACCCTTTCTGGAAGGAGGGGATCGGGCAGAACTACCTCGACGTTACCGACGAGAACGGGGTGAAGACGACGAGGGTCGGGATGGATGCCATGCGGAACGGGACCGGGTTCTCCCACGCGCTCTTCCAGGAGACCGCGTCGAACGGGACGGCGCTCGTGCCGAAGCTCGTCTACATGAAGGCCGTGGACGACGCGTGGTGGATCGGCGGGGGGGTCTACGGCGTGGCGGTGACGGGATAGGAGACCCCGCGGGACCTTGCGCGGGTGCCGACGCACCCGCGATCTTCAAACGGATCGTCGAGCGGCGCGGCGATTCTCGGCGCTGCACCGGTATATCTGATCTTTTTTCTCCGATGGCGGGACGGTGCCTTACCGTTCGTTGGTGCCCCGGAAATTCCGGGCCGCCCTGCTGATCGCCTTCCAGCGTTTGCGCTCGGAGCGGGCCGACCCGATCTCCGCCTTCTCCTGCGCGAAGGCGACTTCGCCGGTGAGCCGGAGGTAACTCTCGTGTCGGGCGCGGGGGATGCGGCCCGCGTCGACGGCCTCGCGGACGGCGCAGCCGGGCTCTCGCTCGTGGGAGCAGTCCGCGTACCGGCACCCGGCCGCGAGCCCGGCGATCTCGGGGAACGTCTCCGCGAGTCCGCCGCCCACGGTGCCGAGGCCGACCTCCCGGAGCCCGGGGGTGTCGATGACGAGCGCGCCGGAGTCGAGCACGAACATCTCGCGGACGGTGGTCCGGTGGCGCCCCCGCTCGTCGCAGTCCCGGACGGCGGCCGTCTCCTGCACGGCGCGCCCGACAAGGGCGTTGATCAGGGTCGACTTGCCGACCCCGGACGACCCGACGAGGGCGACGGTCCTGCCGAGCGCGAGGAACGGGTCCAGCCCGGCGAGCCCGGCGCCGGCGAGGGCGCTGACGACCACGACCGGACCGCCGGCCGCGACGGGGGCAACGGCCCGCTCGAGCGAGGGCGGGTCCCCGGCCAGGTCGGCCTTGTTGACCAGGATCACCGGCCGCGCGCCCGAGGCGTTGACGAGCGCGAGGTACCGCTCGATCCGGCGGAGGTTCAGGTCCTTCCCGGCGGCCGTGACCACGAAGACGACGTCGACGTTCGCCGCGATCGGCTGGTCGGCCCCGTCCCGGCCGGGGAAGCCGCGGGAGAGGACGCTCCGCCGGGGCAGGACGTCCACGATCGTGGAGACGGCCGCCTCCGGCTGGTCGAGCAGCACGACGAAGTCGCCCACCACCGGCAGGCGGCCCGCCCGCTGCAGGGCGCCGGAGGCGTGGGCGCTGACGCTTTCGTCCGCGGTGATCACGTCGAAGACGGTCCGCTGCCGGCACGAGACCCGGCCGGGTCGGTACTGCGCGGGATACCGGGCGAACGCGGCGGCGAGGGTCTCGTCCCATCCCAGGGATACCAGGGGTGCGGGCGGCGTCGCGCCGAACACGTTACGGTCGGGGGTCATGCATTGTCTCGTAGGGATATCGATGCTCAGAGAGTTGAAAGCGATTGCATTCCGCGAGGAGCGGTCCGGGGAGAAGTAGAGGGTCATCGGGCACGTCCTCTTCAGCCCGGGGACCGTGGACGGCGGGCCCGTCGGGATGGGCCTCGCCCCGCTGGCCGTCCTGCCCGGGTACCAGCGCCGCGGGATCGGCGCGGCCCTGGTCGAGCGCGGCCTCGCGGTTCTCCGCGAACGGGGCTGCCCGTTCGTGCTCCTCTACGGCCACCCCGGGTACTATCCCCGCTTCGGGTTCGAGAGGGGGTCGGCGCACGGCCTCCGGAGCCACCTGGGGGAGGTGCCCGACGACGCCTTCATGGCCCTGGTGCGCGACGAGGCCGCGATGGCGGGTGTCCGGGGTGTGGTCAGGCACCGCCACGAGATCGACGATACGATGGATTGAGAATCGCCTCCCCGTGGGGATGATACGGCACAGCCCGACGTCACGTTCGAGCACTCCCCATCGCTTCCGGCAACGGGATGAGAGGAGAACCGTCTCCCGGGGCCCGGGCCGGAAGTGCCGCCGCCACGAGCTTCGAAGCCCTGGCAACCCGGCATGTCGCGCATCGTGATAACTGATGGGCGACAGCGCGGGGCATCGGCCCAGAGCACCATCCACGCGCCCGCGCTCGAGGGGCGCAGGCGGTCGTGGATATTCGCTCCTCCTGCGATGGCCTGAAAAGATGGGGGCGATGAACGGGGCCCACTTATCAAATCAGATATGAATAAATATCTTGTTTCGCCAAAACAAAAATCGCGTTTGTCTCTCTTCCCCGGTGAGGGGGCGCGTCCGAGGGCATCCCGGGGCCATCCGCAGAGCGGCCAGTAATTCGCCCATGGAGGTAACTGACATGCAACGAACTGGACAAATATCAGGAGGTGGGAGCTCGTGAACGCCCTAACCGTGCCCACCAGGCAGGCCGACCCCACGCCCCCTGTGCCCCTGACCATTACAAACCTCGTGGTCTCGGTGAGGGTTGTCGGGGCTCTCGCCCTCGACGAGCTCGTCCGCGCGATCCCGGGCGCCGAATACGATAAGAGGCGGTTTCCCGGGCTTCTCTACCGCAGTGCGTCGCCGAAGTTCTCGGCCATCGTCTTCGCCTCGGGAAAAGTGAACCTGACCGGGCTGCAGCACTCCGACGCGATCGCTCCCGTACTCGCAGCCCTCCTGGAGGTCCTTCGGACGGCCGGCGTCACCCTCGACCCCGATCCCCAGCCCCGGATCGTCAACCTCGTGACGACCGGGACCCTGGGCGCTGGCGTATCCCTTCTCAAGATCATCTCCGACCTCGGCCTCGAGAACGTCGAGTACGAGCCCGAATCTTTCCCGGGACTCGTCTACCGTTCCGCGGCCGGAGGCACGGCGCTCGTCTTCAGGTCGGGAGCCGTGGTCGTCACGGGCACTCGATCGATCGATCGGGCGCAGACGACCGCGAACGAGCTCCGGCACCTCATCGACACGGCCGGGGCATGGATACGGACATGACCCACAGCCACAACTAGCGCGGCACCATCTGCGCCATCACGGCGTCCCGGCCCCCGACAGCCGATCCGCCGACCACGCGAGACCGGCCCCACAGGCCGCCGCAGTACGGTGTTCCGGCACTGTTCCGGGACGACACCCGAGTATGACCGAAAGTATCAGGACCATCCACGAAAACGAAGCGATCGCTGACCCGGCCCGGGGCGAGAACCCCCGCAGGACCGATCCTTCAGACCTGACCGGTGCAGATGGTCGACCCATGAGCGATGCGACCGCCCCGGTCCTGGAGATTCAGAACGTGGTTGCGACCGTGAGGGTTGCGACTGTGCTCGACCTCGACGCGCTCGCCGAGCGGATACCCGGCGCGAAGTACCTGAAAAAGAAGTTCCCGGGGCTCGTCCTCCACATGTCAACGCCGAAAGTAACCGTCCTGGCCTTTGCCCCCGGGAAGCTCGTGCTCACCGGCATGCCGCACCCGGACGTGCTCCCGTCCGCCTTCTCGACCGTGCTCGAGGTCCTGCGGGCTGCCGGCGCCGAGCTCGAGCCGTTCGACCCGCCCCGCGTCGTCAATATCGTCTCGAGCGGCAGCTTTGGCGAAGGGGTCGCCCTTCAGCGGCTCGCCATCGCCATGAACCTGGAGCACATCGAGTATGAACCGGAGGTCTTCCCCGGGCTCGTCTACCGGGTGGCCGACCCCAGGGGCGTGGCCCTGGTCTTCGGGAGCGGTGCGTTCGTGGTCACGGGGACGCGGACCGAAGACCAGGCCGCCCGGGTCATGGCGGTGATCCAGCACGCGATCGACCAGGCCGGCGCGTGGACTCCGGCCTGAGGCGATTGGCCCCCTCGTGCACCCGGGAGCATCCCCGGTCTGCGCATCGATCCTGATCGACGAATTCGCCCAGAAAGGGTACATGTCATGCAACGAACTGGATATATATCTGGCGGTGGGAGCCCGTGAACGCCCTTACCGCACCCATCAGGCTGGCCGGCCCTACGCCGCACCTGCCCCTGACCGTTAAAAACATCGTGGTTTCCGTCAAGGTTGCCGACGGGTTCGACCTTGACGACCTCGCCCGCGTGATCCCGGGCGCCGATTACAATAAGCAGCGGTTTCCCGGCCTCATCTATCGCAGGACATCGCCGAAGTTCGCGGCCCTCGTCTTCGCCTCAGGAAAAGTAATCCTGGTCGGCGTGCAGCACCCCGACGCGATCGCACCCGCGCTCGCGACCCTCCTCGAGGCTCTCCGGACGGTCGGCGCCGCCCTCGCCCCCGACCCCCAGCCCCGGGTCGTCAACCTCGTGGCGTCCGGCAGCCTCGGCGCCGGCGTATCCCTTCTCAAGATCGCCTTCGCCCTCGACCTCGAGAACGTCGAGTACGAGCCCGAGGTATTCCCGGGACTCGTCTATCGGTCCAGGGTCGGAGGCGTGGCGTTGGTCTTCAGGTCGGGGGCGATGATCATCACCGGCACCCTGTCGATCGACCAGGCGCAGGTGGTCTCGGACGAGGTCTGGCAGCTCATCGACACGGCCGGGGCATGGATGCTGACATGACCGCCCTGGTCGGCCGATCCGACCAGCGCGGCTGCTCATATGGCTGAAACTGACCGGGGAGAGTCGCGGGTAGGCGCCGAATGCCTACCATGATGTCCGGCACCGACCGTCGCGGATTACACGCCGCGCGAGAGGTTGTCGCCGAGGTCCGTAACTCCGCCGGCGAGGGCCGGCCTGTGCTTCTCGGCGATACCGGGCGGCTCGAGTTTGTCGACGCCCCGGCCACGCCACTGACCTTGCCCGGTACCCGGCACGTGGCTACGCGATGGCGGGTAACCGGACCGCAATCGTCACTGACCGGCTGCAGTCGGCCGTCGAGGTCCATTCGCCTTCAGTTAACAGAGTTAACATGCCGGCGTCACGGCTGAGAACTATCCGCCGAGGCCGGGGATGGAATACTAGGAAAAGGAACCAGGGCGGTGTACTTTACGGACCAACCGGGGAACTCCCGTCCTGCACCACACCGGGGAATGAGCGTGTGCATCGGCTGCCGGAATCTCCGGCGCTTCAAGCAGCCGGGAGGGGTGCCGCGATCATGCCTCACCCTCTCCGGCCTCGCCGTCCCACACCCGGCACCTCGTCCGCGACTGGACTCAGGGCCGGGGCGAGGGGCCGGTATTCGATGCTCCCGTCTTCCATGGCCTTCATAAAATCCGCCCATGTGGTAATTCGGCGCCCGGCGTCGGACGCCGGATCAGCGATCCGCTGATCGAGGGCTGCCGGGGCGCTCATACAGACCCCCTCATCGCCTCTATGGCCTTCAACCTCTCATCCATCTCATCAATCTCAGTGTCCTTCAGGATCACCGCCCGGAGTTCCGGCAGGTACCGCTCCTCTATCGCGAGGGCATCGGCGCGGGACGACTTTTCGATCCTCCAGCGGATCGCATCGGCCCCCGTCGCGTATCGCCGCATCATGGTCGGCCTCCCCGAAGTCATTGCCGCTCATCCCGGATCGTCGCCTGTTCCCGGTGCACCTTCGCAGAGCACGTCAGACAGATCACCGTGCTCTCTGCAGGGGTGCCGGTGGTGGCCGTTGCGGAGCCGACGATCCGGTTCTGTATCATGCGTAACGTAAACAGTGGAGGGGGTGTAGATGGAAGTGACTCTACCCCCTCACCGGACTCTGTGGTGCGTGAAACCACCTTATTAGAATAATCGGTCATACCTATTAATTTCTAACGGGTGGCACCGAAGGGCCGGCCGCAGTCGACGGTCGAGGTGAATCCCCCCTCGGCGAACCAGGGGGTAAATGGCCGGGGTGACGGTCGAATACTCCCCGCCGCGGCCGGCGATGGGTGTATAAGAGGAACGAAACGGGACCGCATTTCCCCCAGAGGCCGATCCGCGAGTGCTGCCGTCCGGTGCCCCGAAGGGCATCCAACGTGTACGTCGAGCAGTGAGATCCGCAGCGGCCCGATAGCGGGCAGGTCGCGATCGCTTGAGGGCAGCGATGCCCCGCTGTGGTATCGGCTCGTTGCCGGACCCTTGGTCGACGTACCATTCTCCGATCCCTTCGCCCTCAAGGCCCGCGTCGACGAACGGCCGGAATGTGAACAGAGGATAGCTCGCAACAATCAGTACCCTGTCCCTGTTCAGAGATTCCCGTAGGAATGCCTCCGAATTCTCTCTTGAGGATAGCTCGGAACACTCAGACCTCACCGCTCTGAACGAACTCTCTTGAGATTCGGTTCTCCTCTCCCGTTGGTTCCCCCCCCGTCTTTCCACACTATCTTATCGCGAAAGCTACCGCTCGGCGCGTTCTTTTCGCTGGATAGTCCGGAGCTGGAGGAGATTGTAATTGAAGCACGCCATGACGTTCGCGAGATGCGCCCGAGCGACCGTTGTGACCAGCACATGGCCGGCATGGAAGTATCGTTTGATCACAGCGTAGGGTCGTTCCACCAGCACCCTCGTACGGCTGATCGCCCGGTTTCGTCGTTGCTCCCTGATGGAGAGCGGATGACCCCGGACTGCCCGGTGCATCGTCTTGTCCATCGATGCCGCCGGTTTGACGCCGAAATACCCTTTGTCCCGGTAGACCGTCTCTCCCGGTTTCGAGAGGTCGATACGACTGTCATGCAGCGATGCGGTCGTTGTTGCCAGGCGTCGGATCAACTGCCAGTCCTTGTCGATGAGGGTGTGGAGTTTGTACCCGAACTGTGATTTCGTCCCCTTCTTCGCCCAGGAGCCGTCCCGGCTTCGCCGGGTCCGTGCCTGATCGCCCCGTGGCGTATCAGCGGACGCATGACCGGGGTCCGCGGTAACGAACGTGGCATCCTGGATCACACCCCGGTGAATTTTCAGGCCGCGGGCATCGAGCTGCTGCTGGAGGTCGGTCCAGAGGTCGTCAATGATGCCGGCGTCGACCAGGCGGTTCTTGAACGCCCAGATCGTCGACCGGTCGGGGATCGTGGCGGGATACCCAAGGAAGTGACGGAACGAGATCCGATCCCCGGCCTGGCGTTCGAGCTCGTAGTCGGAAAGACCATACCACTGCTGAAGCACCATGAGTTTCATGAGCACGATCACATCGGTGTGAGGACGGCCACCCTGATCGGTGTCACTCTGGTAGA
>DAEF01000077.1 GCA_002495225.1 Methanoregulaceae archaeon UBA288
GCAGACCGAGACCGGCATGCAGATGGTCACGACGATGATCGGCGAGCCCATGCGCCCCGGTTATGCCGGGCGGCCGATCCCGGGCGTCGTGGCCGACGTGGTGAACCGGGCCGGGGAGCCGGCGCCCCCCGGGACGGGCGGCTTCCTGGTGATCCGCGAGCCCTGGCCCGCGATGCTCAGGACGGTCTACGGCGACGACGCGCGGTACCGGCAGTACTGGGAGACCGTGCCGGGCTGCTACCTGGCCGGCGACCTCGCGATCAAAGACAGGGACGGCTACATCATGGTGATCGGCCGGGCCGACGACCTGATCATCGTCTCGGGCCACAACATCGGGACGGCCGAGGTCGAGAGCGCCCTGGTCTCGCACCACGCGGTCGCCGAGGCGGCCGTGATCGGGAAGCCGGACTCGATCAGGGGCAACCAGATCAAGGCGTTCGTGATCCTGAAGCTCGGCGAGGAACCGACCGAGCGGCTCAGGAACGACCTGGTCTACCAGGTCCGGATGACGCTCGGCCCGTTCGCGGTCCCGTCGGAGATCGAGTTCGTGGACTCCCTTCCCAAGACCCGCTCGGGCAAGATCATGCGCCGCGTCCTGAAGGCCCGCGAGCTCGGGGTCGACCCGGGCGACCTCTCGACCCTGGAGGAGTAGGGGGATGGCGGCCCCGCCCCCCACCCTCTTCGGCATGGCGCCCGAGCGGGGCCGCTGGGTCTATGTCGCGCTCGGGCTCGTGATGAACCTGGCCATCGGCTCGATATACGCCTGGTCGGTCTTCCGGAAGCCGCTCGAGGCGTTCTTTTCGGTCGGGGCGACCGAGTCCCTCCTGCCGTTCATCGTCTTTCTCGCGCTGTTCGCGTTCACCATGCCGGTCGTCGGCGGGCTCCTGGACCGGTACGGCCCGCGCCTGCTGAGCGTCGCGGGGGGCCTGATCGTCGGGGCCGGATGGCTGCTCGGGTCGCAGTCGACATCGATGACCATGCTCGCCCTGGGCTACGGGCTCGTGGGGGGGATCGGTGTCGGTATCGTGTACAACTGCCCCATCGCGGTCGCGGCCCGGTGGTTCCCGGACCGGCGGGGGTTCGCCGTCGGCGCGGCCGTGCTCGGGTTCGGGCTCTCGCCCCTCCTGACGGCCCCGCTCGCGAACGCGTTGATCGCCTCGGTCGGGCCGCTCGCGACCATGGCGTACGTCGGGGTGGTCGCGGTGGTCGCGATCGTCGTCTGCGGCCTTCCGCTCCGCTTCCCGCCCGCGGGATGGGCCCCGGCCGGCTGGGCCCCGTCGGCGGCCGCAGCGGCCGGCGTCGACCTGACGCGCTCCGAGATGGTCCGGACGAGGCAGTTCTGGGGGCTCTGGCTCTGCTTCTTCATCGGGACGCTCGCGGGCCTGATGGCGATCGGGATCGCGGCGCCCGTGGGGCAGGAGGTGTTTCTGCTGGCCCCGGCGACGGCGGCGGCCCTGGTCGGGGTCTTCGCGGTCTTCAACGGCGTCGGCCGGCCGATCTTCGGCGCGCTCGTGGACCGGCTCGGCACCCGGACGACCGCGGTCGCCAACCTGGGCCTGATCGCGCTCGCGGCCCTGCTGCTCTGGGCCGGATCGGGGACATCGGCCCCGGCCGTGTACGTGGTCGGGTTCGCGGCCCTCTGGCTCTGCCTCGGCGGCTGGCTCGCGATCGCCCCGGCCTGCACGGCCGCCTACTGCGGCACGAAGCACTACGGGCCGAACTACGGCCTCGTCTTCACGGCCTACGGCGTGGGCGCGATCGCCGGGAACCTGCTCGCCGGGAGCCTCCGCGACCTCGTGGGGTCGTACGCGGCCGTCTTCCTCCCCGTCGCGGCGCTCGCCGCCGCCGGTGTCGCGGCCGCATATCTTTTCCTCGGGCCCCCGGTGCTCGCCGAACGCGGGTGAGGAGAGCCGGCCCCGCTCCCTTTCTGCCGCCGGCCCTTCGCGGATACATCGCTCTGCGGTCGTGCCCAGATAGTTACTTTTTTAAACTATGGAATACAACTTCCTACCCTGATGGGGTGTGACCGACGCCCTGTCGCGGACGGCGCCGGGCCCCTCCCGGGCACGGTGCCGTCCGGACGTGAGGTTGATAAACATGGTACTTGACACCGGCACAACGGCCTGGCTTCTGATCGCGACGGCGCTCGTCATGCTGATGACGCCCGGGGTCGGGTTCTTCTACGGAGGGATGGTCCGGCGCAAGAACCTGATCTCGATGATCTCGCTCTCGTTCATCGCGTTCGCACTCGTCTCGCTCCAGTGGGTGCTGGCCGGGTACTCGCTCGCCTTCGGCCCCGACATCGGGGGGTTCATCGGGGGGCTCGATCTCCTCGGGCTCGCCGGCGTCGGGCTCGACGCGGGCGAGGGTGCCTACCCGCCGCTCCTCTTCGTGGCGTTCCAGCTCACTTTCGCGGCCGTCACGCTCGCGATCCTGACCTCGCCCATGGCCGAGCGGGTGAAGCTGAGCTCGTTCCTGGTCTTCGGGCTGCTCTGGACGACCCTGGTGTACGACCCGCTCGCGCACTGGGCGTGGGGCGGCGGCTGGGCCATGACCCTCGGCGCGCTCGACTTCGCGGGCGGCACGGTCGTGCACATCAGCGCCGGGTTCGGGGCGCTCGCCGTGGCGCTCGTGCTCGGCAAGCGCGTCGGCTTCGGCCAGCACACGTTCGAACCGACGAACATCCCGCTGACCCTGCTCGGCGCGGCGCTCCTCTGGTTCGGCTGGTNNGGTTCGGGTTCAACGCCGGCAGCGCGCTCGCGGCCGACGGGATCGCGGCGAACGCGTTCCTGGTCACCAACACCTCGGCGGCGGCCGGCGCGCTCGCCTGGCTGATCGGCAGCTGGCTCCACGGCAGGCCCTCGTCGCTCGGGTTCGTCTCGGGCGCGATAGCGGGGCTGGTCGCGATCACGCCGGCCGCCGGCTTCGTCACCGTGCCGGCGAGCGTCGCGATCGGCGTCGTGGCCGGGCTGCTCTGCTACGCCTGCATGCTCTGGCGCCTCCGGGCCGGCTTCGACGAGACCCTGGACTGCTGGGCCATCCACGGCATGGGCGGGCTCTGGGGCGCGATCGCGACCGGCATCTTCGCCAGCACCGCGGTCAACCAGTACCCGGGCCTGCTGGAGGGGTCGACGACCCAGTTCCTGAGCAACCTGCTCGGCGCCGGCGCGGCGGTCGCGTACGCGTTCTTCGCGACCTTCGTGATCGCCTGGGTCGTGAACAGGGTCCTGGGCATGCGCGTGACCGAGGAGGAGGAGTATGTCGGCCTCGACATCGCCCAGCACGGCGAGCGGGTGGGGACCTGAGGAGGAGCCGGAGATGCACCTTGTCACGGCCATCATCCGCCCCGAGCGGCTCGACTTCGTCAAGAGAGCGCTCGAGGACCGGGGCTTTGCCGGCATGACGATCAGCGAGGTCCGCGGGCGCGGCGAGCAGAAGGGGATCGCGCTCCAGTACCGCGGCGGGACCATGCTGGTCGACGTCCTCCCCAAGTGCCGGGTCGAGGTCGCGGTCGGCGACCACCGGGTCGACGACGCGATCGAGGCGATCTGCGGCGGGGCGCGCACGGGGAAGGCCGGCGACGGCCGGATCTTCGTGACGCCGCTCCCCCGGATGGTCCGGGTGCGGACGGGCGAGGAGCTCGACGACACGGGTCCACCGCCGGACGAGGGGTGAGGGGCCCTCCCCCCGCCCGTCCCCTCCCGATCTACAGGTTCAAGTCGTGCCGTGACCAACGCTCTGCACATGCGGGTCACGGCTCTCTCCTCCGGCTCAAAAGGGAACGCGGTCCTGGTCGAGGGCCGGGACGGGGCGCTCCTGGTCGACGCCGGTCTCTCGGCGCGTGACCTCCTCGCCCGGATCGCCCTCGCCGGCGCGGACCCCGCCACGATCGAGGCCGTGCTCGTGACCCACGAGCACACGGACCACGTCCGTGGGCTCGACGCGTTCGTCAAAAGGCTCGGCGTTCCCGTGTACGCCACGCCGGGGACGATCGGCGAGTTCCTGCTCCACCGCAAGCCCTCGAAGCAGGCGATCGCCACCCGGGCCGTCCGGCCGCTCGAGCCGTTCGCGATCGGCGAGTTCACGATCGAGCCCCTGCCCCTCTCACACGACGCCCGCGAGCCCTGCGGCTACACCATCGCCGCGGACGGCGCGCGGCTCGGGTACTGCACGGACACGGGCATCGTTCCCGACGGGGTGCGGTGCCGGCTCGCGTCCTGCGACGCCCTCGTGCTCGAGGCAAACCACTGCCCGCAGATGCTCGAGCAGGGACCGTACCCGGCCATGCTCAAGCGGCGCATCCGCTCGAGGCGCGGCCACCT
Organism: Methanoregulaceae archaeon UBA288; assembly: GCA_002495225.1. GTDB lineage: Archaea > Halobacteriota > Methanomicrobia > Methanomicrobiales > Methanospirillaceae > UBA288. The sequence goes on from DAEF01000077.1 coordinate 4,323, forward strand.
CTCGAACGACCAGACGGCCGACCTCCTGCGGTCCTTCTCGGGGGACCTCGCCGCGGTGATGCTCGCGCACCTCTCGGACACGAACAACACCCCCGAGCGCGCCCGGATCGCGGCCGAGTCGGCCTTCGGCCTCTTCTCGTCCGACGTCCGGCTCTCGGTCGCGCTCCAGCAGACCGTCTCGGCCCCGATGGTGGTCTAGGTGGAGTTCGCCGGGTTCGCGGTTCTCTGCGAGCAGCTCGAAACGCTCGCCGGGCGGCTCGAGATGCGCGACCTGATCGCGTCCGTCCTGCCGGGGCTCGGCGAGGACGAGCTCCCCGTCCTCGTCCGGTTCGTCCAGGGCAGGGTCTTTCCCGACTGGTCACCGGAGAAGCTCGGGATCGGGCCGATGATCCTGTACGAGGCGGCCGCCTACGTCGCCGGCCGGAAGAAGGCGGACGTGGTCCGGCTCGTGAACGAGACCGGGGACGCCGGGCTCGCGGTCGAGCACCTGCTCGAACGGCGGCAGCAGTCGGCCTTCTTCGACGAGGTTCTCTCGCTGGCCGAGGTGCACGCGCTCCTCGTGCGGGTGGCCGGCGCGTCGGGACCCCAGTCGCAGCAGGCGAAGATGCGCCTGCTCCGGCAGGGCTTCGGGGCCATGACCCCGCGCGAGGCCCGGTACTTCGCCCGGCTCGTGCTGGCCCAGCTCCGGATCGGGATCGGCGAGGGCACCGTCAGGGACGCGATCGCCCTGGCGTTCGGCGTCGACGCCGCCCTGGTCGAGCACGCGCAGCAGGCGCTCAACGACCTCGGGGAGGTCGCGCTCCTCGCCCGCGCCGGAAAGGACGCCCTCTCGGCGGTCCGGATCGTCCCCTTCCGCCCCGTCCGGATGATGCTCGCGCAGCAGGGCACGATCGCCGATCAGCTCGAAGACTACGGCCCGGTCGCGGTCGAATACAAGTACGACGGCTCGCGTATCCAGTTCCACCGGGTCGGCACGGTCTGCCGGATCTGGTCGCGCCGGCTCGAGGAGGTGACCCGCGCCCTCCCCGAGGTGGTCGAGGCCCTCCGCGCCGCGACGGACTGCGACGTGATCCTCGACGGCGAGGTGGTCGCCCTCGGCGGGGACGGTCGTCCCCTCCCGTTCCAGACCGTGCTCCGCCGGTTCCGGCGCAAGCACGGGGTGGCAGAGGCGCGCGAGGCGATCGCGCTCGTCCCCCGCGTCTTCGACTGCCTGTACGCCGACGGCGAGAGCCTGCTCGACCGCCCCCTCGCGGAGCGGCGGCAGGTGCTCGAGCGCACGCTCGCCGATCACCTGGCGCCCCAGCAGGTCCTCGAGGACGAGGAGTCGGTCCGGGCGGTCTACGACGAGGCCCTCCGCGAGGGGCACGAGGGCGTGATGCTCAAGCTCCCGGGGTCGCCGTACACCCCCGGCGCCCGGGGGCGGGCCTGGGTCAAGATCAAGCCCGAGGTCGAGACCCTCGACCTCGCGGTGATCGGGGCCGAGTGGGGAGAGGGCCGGAGGGCCGGGATGTTCGGGTCGTTCCTGCTCGCCGTCCAGGACGAGGGCGGCCGGCTCCTCCCGGTCGGGAAGGTGGCGACCGGGATCACAGACGAAGTTCTGGCAGACCTCTACGACCTCTTCAAGGATCGGGTGATTGCCCGATCAGGAAAAGAGGTCACTTTCGAGCCAGGTGTGGTCTTTGAGGTTGGTTACTCCGAGATCCAGACAAGCCCTAACTACGAGAGCGGGTATGCCCTCCGTTTCCCCAGGTTTGTCCGGGTGAGAGACGACAAGAGCCTGGACGAGGTCGAGACTCTGGACTCGCTTGCCGAACGTTACGCCCGGCAGAAGGGTCAGACGGGGTCAGCCTGAATCTTACCGGGGGGGGGCGCCGGCAAACAGACCACCGGGTTTTAAGTTTCGTCCGGGACAGAACTCTCTCTCAGGAGTGCTGGCCACTGTGGTCGAGAAGAATGTCTTTGTCGGGGAGATAACCGGCGGTGTCCCGGTCGACGCCCCATTCGTTGTGGATTCGGCAGAGGTCCGGGAGAAGAAGGACGGCGGGAAGTACATCCACCTCAGCATATCCGACCGCAGCGGCCGGGGAGCCTGCAAGGTCTGGGGGACGGGGAGCCAGAGCGCCGAAGAGATAGAGGCATTCTGCCGCGGTATCAGGCAGGGCGAGGTCTACCGCATCACGGGCTACGCGAAGGTCTACAACGGCACGTGCGAGGTCAACGTCAACGAGGGCATCTTCTCCCTGGCAGAACCTCTGCCGCTGGAGGGGATCGAGCCCTCCCTCTTCGTCTACGCCCCCGTAGACACCGCCGCCGTCCGCCAGGGGCTGGCACGCATGGCCGCGATGATCGGCGACCCCGGCATCTCCTCTCTCGTCG
>DAEF01000092.1:0-2323 GCA_002495225.1 Methanoregulaceae archaeon UBA288
CCGTCGCCGTAGAGAAGCCCGTGGTCAAAGACCGAAACCTTCGCCTCCTCCTTCGGAAGATAGGCCCCGTCGAGGTAGATGATCATGTGTACTCTCTGGGGGGGCCGGGATTGTAGCCTTTACGCTTCTGCGTTCGCCGCGCGGCACCGGTTGACGAACGCGGCGAACATGCGGCGGCTCGCGACGGGGTGGAGGTGGCAGTACGCCCCGAGCACGTTCTTCACGACGGCGCCGTCCCGCATGCCGTCGATCCCCTTTCCGCGCGAGAGCTCGTAGGCGTACCGCGTCCCGGGCTCGAGCACGACTTCAGAGTAATGGAATGCGTGGCCCCGGAAGGCGCTGCCGCCCATCGGCGACCCGGGCTCGCTTCGTCCCTCGACGTACGTGACCACCCGTCGCGCCGGCATCCGCGTCTCGCCGGGCAGCACGCCCGCGAACTCGTGGACCTCCTCTTGTTCCGCCCCCTGCCACCCGGCGGCGAGCCGGACACGGTCGGTCAGGTAGATCAGCCCGCCGCATTCGCCGTAGATCGGGACTCCTCCCGCAGCAGCCTCGCGCAGCCTCTCCCGGCAGGGCTCGTTGGCCTCGAGAAGGGCGGCGTGCATCTCGGGATACCCGCCGCCGAGGATGTAGCCGTCCGCGTCGGGGAGGGGGTCGTGGCAGGGGCTGAACCGGACCACCCCGGCACCGGCCGAGCTCAGCACTTCCTCGAGGTCCGCGTAATAGAACGTGAACGCCTCGTCGTGGGCGAGGCCGATCGTGACGTCCGGTTCGCCCTCGCGCGGTGAAAACAGGGGCCGGTCGGCCTGTGCCGGGAGCTCCCTGGCCACAGAGAGGAGCCCCTCCGGGGGGACGTACTCGCCGATCAGCCGGGTGACCGTCTCGACCCGCTCCCGGAAGCCGGACTCCTCGCTCCCCTCGCGGTACGGGACGAGCCCGAGGTGGCGCATGGCCAGGTGCATCTCCTCGATCGGCGGGACCGCGCCGAGCACGGGGATCCCGCAGAAGTGCTCGACGGCAGTGACGGCCTTGGCCCGGTGGGACGGGCCCGAGACGTTGTTCAGGATCACGCCCGCGATCGCGACGGCAGGGTCCAGGGCCTGGAAACCGCGGACGAGCGCCGCCGCCGAGCGCGTGATCGAGCGGGCGTTCACGACGAGCACGACCGGGAGGTCCAGGAGCTTCGCGATCTCGGCCGTGGATCCGGCGTCGCCGATCGCCTCCGCCCCCTCGTACAGTCCCCGGACCCCCTCGACGATCGCGAGGTCGGCCCCGCGGTTCGCGGCATCGAAGACCGCCCGGTTCTCGTCCTGCGAGAGGACGAAGCCGTCCAGGTTCCGGCAGGGCCGGTTCGTGACGGCCGAGAGGTACGAGGGGTCGATGTAGTCCATGCCGACCTTGAAGGTCTGGACCGTCCGGTCCCGGGCGAGGAGCGCCGCGAGCGCCAGCGTGACCGAGGTCTTCCCGCTCCCCGAGCGGTCGCCCGAGATCACCACTCCCTTCATGCGAGGCTCCGGAGCACCGCTCCGAACTCGCTCTCGACGATCGAACGGACGCCGAGGGTCTTGGGGTGGAGGTCGACCTCGACCATCACGTGCGCGTGGCCGAGCTCGCGGAGCGGGGCGACCTGGCGCGGGCCGTTCGTGATCGAGAAGACCTCGACGCCGCCGGTGTACCCGGCCGGAATCGCGTGCGGGACGCCGGTGACCAGGGCCCACGCAGCCCCCGAGTCGCGGATCGCCGCGCCGAGGCGGTCGCCGAGCGCGCCGTACTCATCGAGCGCCCCGACGGCCTCGACCGGGACGCCGCGTTCGACGAGCTCCTCGCGGATCCGGCGCGCGTCGGCCCGGACCTTCGGCAGACCCCGCTCCTCGAGGTTGGCGAGGTACCGGACGGGGGCGTCCGGCGCGGCCTCGTGGAGCGCTGCGAGGACGTCGGCGAACATGTACGCCGTCTCCTTCTTTGCGTTCATGACCGCGATGCCGGGCGCGCCCGAGCGCGCGAGCTCGAGGAGGCGCGCGGCCGCCACGTGCTTGAGCGCGCCGCGTTCCGGCTCGATGTACGGCCTGCTCGCGGCCCCCCGGAGGTGCTCGACCTCGTTCGCGGCCGCGAGGAGGCTCCGCTGGCGCGCGAGCTCCTGCTCGTCGATCCAGCCCTCGCCGGCTGCAGCCTGGAGCGTCGCGATCACCCCGTCGATGTTCTCGGGGAAGCCGGCGTGGATGTCGACCGCTATCGTCGGGGTCGCGACGCCGCTGGCGGCATGGGCGAGGTCCTCGCCGATGATCATGGCGACGCAGGTGCCCACGACGGCCATCCGGCGGGG
>DAEF01000092.1:2347-10207 GCA_002495225.1 Methanoregulaceae archaeon UBA288
AGCACACGCATCCCGTCCTCCTCGAGGAGCCGGGCATGTTTGAACGAACACCCCGACGGGCCGTGCAGGACCGCGACGTCGACCCCGAGGTCCCGGGCTGTGTACAGGGCCGCGACGATCGAGCTTGGTCTGGGCTGTATGTACTTCATCGTCTATCTCCAGGTCTTGACGGCGAGCACGATCGCGCCACCGCCTCCTGCCCCGACCGCGGCCATCCGGCCCGCTGCGAGGGTGCCGGCCTCGAGGTGCAGCCCTGTCCATCCCCGTTCCCTGAGGTCCTCCAGCGCGGCGGTCCTGAGCGCCGGCGACCCGACGATCACGGCGAGGCCGGGGTCGACGTCCACGACGGCCGCCGCCACGTCCCCCGGCGGAAATCCATCGCAGACTGCACGGTGCTCCTCTCCGACGACGAGCGAGAGCGGCATCCCCGGTGCCAGGATGCGCGCGTACGCGGCCGCCTCGCACGCGGTCAGGCGCGTGGTGCCGCTGTTCGCGTCGTCCACGATGGTCCGTCCCGCGTCGCTCCGTGCGGCGAGGCGTCCCGGGACCGGCCCCATCGTTGCCAGGCGGGACGCGTCCGAGCCGAGCAGCCCGGCAGCCGCGGCCGCGAGCTGGATCGCGTTGCGGTATGCCGGGAGGGCCGCGAGCTGGTTCGAGATGGCTCCCCCCGGTCCGGCGCATGTCCCGGCATCGCAGGGAGCGAGGTTCCCGGATCGGAAGAGCGCCGGGTGGTCGGTCTGTATGCCGTCTGCCACCAGCAGGCGAGGGGCCCGCGCGGTCGAGGCGAGCTTGCAGGCGAGGGCCGAGCGCGCTCCGGCCGCACAGGCGTAGTCATCGCCGGACGTCAGCACGGCGAGGTCACCGGCGCCCGTCACTCCGAGCGACTCCTCGGCAACGCACCAGCCGCCGAGTGCCGCGGCGGCACGGGCTACGGGCAGAACCTGGGCCGGTGTGATGGACCGGCGCCAGAGCATGCGCCGTTCGGGATAGAGAAAGGTCCCGGCCGAGGTGTGCAGGATCCCGGCCCCCGCCATCGTTTCCGCGACGGCGAACGCAGTCGTGGTCTTGCCGCGGGCGCCGGTCACCTCGACGAGCACCCGCGGTCGGTGCCCGGCGAGGCAGCGGCCCACGGCCTCATGATGGGAGACGAACCGGTCCCCTGCCCCGGCGAGAAGCGGGTGCCCCGGGTCCAGGTGGACCGGGGCGATCACGTAGTCGAAGCTGTCCGGGTCGGGGGGTGCCCCGTTCCCACGGTAGACGTCGACGGTCTCGACACGGTGTCCCCGCAGGGCGAGCTCGTCGCCGAGCAGGGTGCCGCCGTGAATCGTGTCGAGCACCAGCAGGTCCATGCAGCCCGCTAGAGAAGTGTCAGCGCGTTCGAAGCGTTCTTGAGCATCAGCTCGGCGAGGAGCGGGTCGATCCCGATCGGGTCGGCGTAGACGAGCGGGATGGAGCCACCGTTGACGCCGAACGTCCCGGTCTTCTGCCCTTCGGCCAGACCGAGCAGCGCGGGAATGTCCTTCTCGATGTGGACGCCCCGGGCAAGGAAGAGCGGGACGACCACGAGCGCGTCGATCTCTTCCTGGCGGAAGGCCTCGAGCTGATCGGTCACGGACGGCTCGTTCATGGACATGAAGCCGCACCGGACCGTGAATTCATCGGAGCGTTCCTGGATCATGCGCCCCGTCTCGATGATCAGTTCCTTGTTGTAGGGAAGTTTTGATCCGTGGCCCACGAGGAGCATACCGTACCTGCTCATGTAGTACAGAGTACAACGCCGGCCCTACAATAATATTACCGCCGCCGTGCTGCGACGGCTCCCAAAACCCTATCTTCCGAGAGGCACGATCTGTACACCTCAATGGCGGACGAGGAGGAGCGTTTCCCGCTCCAGATCAACGGTACGCCGGTGCGGACACCGATCGCGCTCGCCTCGATGGCCGGCGTGGTCGATGCGGCGTATGCGCGCTCCCGTGCGGCCCACGTCGGTGCTGCGTTCCTCGGCGGTTACGCGGTGGACGAGCCCACGATCGCAGCGGCCCTAACGATGGCCGGACGGGGCCGAAGCGAGTTCGTCTTTGACGACCCGATCGGCGCGATGCAGCGCGAGGTCGTCGCACTGGAGGGGAGCGGGCTCGTAGTCGGCCTGAACCTCCGCGCCGCGAGCCCCCGGGGTTTCGTCGACGTGGCGCGGTCGATCGGCCCGTCCGTGGTCTACGAGATCGACGCGCACTGCCGCCAGCCCGAGATGGTCGGGGTTGGCGCGGGCGAAGCGCTTGTCCACGCCCCCGATCGGCTCGAAGAGGCCGTGAGGGCGCTCGCGGCGGAGGGGGTTTCGGTATCGGTCAAGTTCCGGGCCGGGGTCGGCGACGACCGGGAGATCGCGCGGCGGTGCTGGTCGGCCGGCGCCGAGGTCCTGCACGTGGACCTGATGGACCTCGGGTATCCGAAGATCCGCGAGCTCCGGAACACGGTCCCCCTGACCCTGATCGCGAACAACTCGATCACCACCTTCGACCGCATGCGCGAGATGCTCTCGCACGGGGCCGACATGGTCTCGCTCGCGCGGGGGGCGAACGAGCGAACTCTCGCCGGGCTCGATGCCGCGATCGCTCGGTACGCGGACGACCAGGGGTGGTACAACTCGCCCAAGCAGCTCTGTCGCGGCGGCGACGTGCGATCGCTCGCGTTCTGCTGCATGCCGGTCAAGTCCTGCCCGCTGATCCCGACCCTCGAGAAGATCGGCCTGAGCCGCGACCGGTACATCGCGCTCAAGCTGGACTCGGTCCGGGGCACCGTCCTCGAGGGCGGGGCCCAGACCTGTTTCGGCTCCCTCGCCTGGTGCTGCAAGGCCTCGTCCCCCTGCATGTTCCGCGACATGACCCTGGCACAGGCCGGAGTCTCGAAGAAGGAGTACATGCAGGCCAAGCGGCGTCTCTCGCAGCAGATCATGCGCGAGGTCTTCGCCGTGCCGCCCGGGACGGCCTGAGGGTCATGCCCCTGCCCGGCTGCACATTTCCGTCGTCGGGTGCCGACCGGGCCCAGCTCGCGATGGTGCTTGAGGTGCTCGCCTCGCCCAAGCCGGGCAACGTGGACCGCTGCCACGACTACGCGGAGACCCGGCTCGAGCACTTCGTCGTCTCCGCGCTCGCGGCCCGCCCCGCCCTCGAGGCGGCTGAGGCACGGGCCGCCGGCCTCGGCTCCCTGATCGAGAGAGCCGTCGGCGCGACGGCCTGCCACGCCGGCGGCAACACGCACTTCGGCGCCTTCCTTTTGCTCGTCCCACTCCTCTACGGCGGGACGCCCGAAGGCGCAATCCAGGCTGTCCGCGCGACGACGGTCGAGGACGCGGTCGCCTTCTACCGCGCGTTCGCGCTGACACGGGTCCGCGTAGCGGATACGGATGAGCTCGACGTGAACGATCCCGGGGCGGTGGACGTGCTCCGCGCCCGGGGCATGACCCTGCTCGACGTGATGGCCCACTCGGCCCCGCGCGACATGGTCGCGCGCGAATGGACGAACGGCTTCGCGCTCTGCCGGCGTGCCGGCGACGCCCTGCTCGCCGACGCTGAGCCGCGGACCGCCATCCGGCGGGTCTTCCTCTCCCTGCTCTCGACCGAGACGGACACCTTCATCGTGAAGAAGCACGGCACGGCGCTGGCCGACGAGACACGGGCACGGGCTGCCGCGGTCATCCGGGGCGAGGAGACCCTGGCGTCGTTCGATGCCTGGTGCATCGCGCAGGGAGTCAACCCCGGTTCGCTCGCGGACATCACCATCGGGGCGATCCATCTCGCGCTCGGCCGGGGGTGGGCATGGGACTCCTAGGCGCGGGGATCAGCGAGGTGATCGCGACCACGCGGGAGAACGCTGCTCCGATCGGCATCCACAGGGACGGGACGGCGCTCTGGGCCGTCCTCTACCGCGGGTCCCACACCGCGGCGAACGCGGTGCGCGATGGCTGGCTCGTCGCGAACGTGATCCACGACCCCGTTCTCTTCGTGCGGACCGCGTTCGACGACCTGCCGGCCGACGCGTTTGTCCGGATCCCGGGCCTCGACTGGGATCGGCTCGCCGCTGCCGAGGGCTTTGCCGCGTGTTCTGTCGAGGTGCTGCGCGAGACCCCCGCTGCCCTTCAGATCGGGCTCACCGTGGTCCACGAGGAGGTCATTGAACCCCGCTGCGTTCCCGTGAACAGGGGCCTGTGTGCCGTGATCGAGGCGACGGTCCATGCGACCCGGTACAGGTCCACCCGCGACCCGCGGCTCGGCCGACTGATCGATCACCATGCCGTGATCGTCCGTAAATGCGGAGGGCCCGGGGAGCTCGAGGCCCTCGAGCTGCTCAGAGGGTACATCGACGCGGGTCCGGATTGAATAATAACGGGCATTGTGCGATCTATTCTGGAAAATATTGTTATTTTTTCGTTTTTTCGAAACAGGTGCATCCGGAAAAAAACGCAACGCTCATTAAGGCAGATGACATACCTTGAGATGCGTTAATCATATATGCGGTCCGTCCGGCGCCCCACGCCTCCCCGGGCCGCAGCGACAAACGCACGTGGTGGACGATGCTCTACTCCGATTGTGAAGGGNNGGATGGGTCTCGCACGCTGGCTGATCCTCGGACTGCTCCTCATCGGGTGCACTGTCGGGATCGGTTCTGCGATAGCCGTGACAGGCCCCGTGGTGATCGACAAGCCCGGGAGCTACGAACTGACCAAGGATATCCTCGATCTCAAGACTCCGGTCTGCATCGAGATCCGATGCGACAACGTCGTCTTCGACGGAAAGGGCCACCGCATTCGCGGTGTGGACGCGGCGAACTCCGCCGGCGTCCTGGTCCACGGCTCCGGCCCGCTCTCGAACGTCCACATCAGGAACCTCGTCACGGAGGGCTGGTTCTACGGCATCTATGTCTGGGGAGGAAAGGACGTGGAGATCGCAGGGTGCACGGCAACGGGGAACTACTTCGGCACCGCCCTGAACCCGTCCTCCGACTCGGCAGTCGTGAACTCGCGCTTTTCCGCGAACAGCTACGGCGTGGTCTTGACCGGCTCGACGAGGAACACGATCTCCGGCTGCCGGATCACCGGCAACGACCTGGCGGGGATCTCGCTCTACGGCTCGGCCGGCAACACCTTCTCGAACAACCTCTTCAAGAACGAGAAGAACGCCGTCTTCATCAGGGGTGGCACTCCGGCAAACGCCTGGAACGTGCCCCGGCGCGCCGGTACGAACATCGTGGGGGGTCCGGCGATCGGCGGTAACTGCTGGCTCGCTCCCGACGGCACCGGCCTCTCCGAGACGAAACCCCAGAGCGGCGGCTTTGTCACGACGCCGTACACCCTCGAGCCGGGCAACGTCGACAACCTGCCGCTCGCGGCGCAGCCCGGGAGCAAAGTACCGGCGGCGAACACGACTCCCGACGGCGATGACGCGACGCCGAAGCCCGCCGGTGCCTCGCGGGCGTACACCATCCACACCCTCCCGTGCACGATCCAGTTCGAGGACTTCGACCTCGGCGGACCCGGCGTCGGCTACTTCACCCCGGCACCGGTTGCGAACACGCTCTACCGCTCCGGGACGGTAGCGATCGAGCGGAACGCGAAGGACAACGGCTTCCACCTGACCGGCACCCGGTACCGCGAGTGGCTCCGCTACACGGTGGAGGTCCCGCGAGACGGCCTCTACACGATACAGGCCCGCGCCTCCGCGCCGAGCGTCGGGCAGCGCTTCAAGGTGATCGACGAGTGCCACCCGAAGAACAGCGTCACGGTCTGGGTTCCGGACACGAACTCGTACGACTCGTTCACCATGACCCGCGGGTACCAGATTCGCCTCTCCAAGGGGACGCACACCCTGAAGGTCTTCTCGTACGGAACCCAGGACATGGACTGGTTCCGGATCTCCTGATCCTTTTTTCCCACAAAAAAACGTCAGGCATATCCCTTTCTCGCACGAACCGGTACGCGTCCATGGCGTTCAACCCGCTCGTGATCGGAGCTGCCGCGATCGGCGCCACCCTCGTCTACGCCTCGGTGCTCGACCTGCGGTCGCGGCGCGTCCCGTTCCGGACGTGGTACCCCATGCTGGCGATCGGAGCGCCGTGCACGCTCTGGTTCTACGCGTCCCTCTTCGCCGAACGTCCGTCGAGCATGTATGCGCTCGTCGCCTTCTCGGCGATCTTCGCGGGCGCTTTCTATCTCTTCGGCCGGCTCGGTCTGATCGGCGGAGCCGATGCGTGGGCGCTCGTCTTCATCACCCTGCTCCTCCCCGCCTTTCCGGCGACGCCCCTCCTCGGCGACGTCTCGCCGGGCTTCTTCCCGCTCCCGCTCCTCGTCCACGCTGAAATCGCGGCCCTGCTCGTCCCCCTCGCCCTCGTCGTCCGAAACTGGCGCCGGGGGGTCGAGGGGCCCCTGCCCGCGCGACTCCGGGGACACCCGGTCACGGCGGCGGAGTTCAGCGAGGGGCGCGCCTTCGGTTTCCTGATGGAGGAGCTCTCGGAGGAGGGGGGGACGATCCAGCGCCGTTTTTATTCCATCGGCGAGTCGATCGCGGCGATGCTCGGGGATACCCGGCTCTACACGCGCGAGCTCCGGGCCGAGCCGGAGCGGTTCGGAAAGGAGCTCGCACTCATCCGGCGCGCGTCTCCCGTCTGGATCGCGGTCGGCGTCCCGTTCATCGTCCCGCTCACGGTGGGGTTCTTCGCGACCCTGGTCGTCGGCGATACGCTCTTCTACCTGCTCTCCATCCTACGGGGAGGTTGATCCTGTGCTCGAGATTAGATACAGCAACGGACTGGTCCCGGTCGTCGTTCAGGACGCCGGGACCCGAGATGTACTGATGGTTGCCTACGCGAACGACGAGGCTGTGCGGCTCACCCGCGAGACCGGCTTCGCCCATTACTACAGCCGGTCGCGCCGGCGGCTCTGGAAGAAGGGCGAGGAGTCGGGCCATCTCCAGCGCGTCCACGAGATCCTCGTCGACTGCGACGAAGACTGCCTTCTCTACCGGGTCGATCAGACCGGCGCGGCCTGCCATACGGGCCATCGGACCTGTTTTTACCGGACGATCGAAGGCGACGTCATCGGTGAACGGATCGTTGATCCAGCCGAGGTATATGCTAATAAGGCGTGATGCCCGATCTGTTGTGGTGGTTTTTTAATGAGACTGGTCCCCGATACGAGCGTCATCATAGACGGACGCATCACCTCCCTCATAACGCAGGGTGACTGTCCGGACGCCGAAGTCATCATCCCCGAAGCCGTGGTCGCCGAGCTCGAGTCGCAGGCGAACCAGGGGCGCGAGATCGGTTTTTCAGGTCTCGCAGAACTTCAGCGACTCGACCGGATGGCGCAGGACGGTCTCTGCACGGTCCGGTTCGTCGGCGTTCGGCCGTCGCTTGACCAGGTCCGGCTCGCGGCCGGCGGCGAGATCGACGCCATGATCCGCGCCGCCGCGCACGAGCACGACGCGATCTTCGTGACCAGCGACCGTGTCCAGAGCGAGGTCGGCCGCGCCAAGGGCCTCCAGGTGCAGTACCTCCGCCCCGAGATCGGCGAGTTCGGCCCCCTCGGCATCGACCAGTTCTTCGACGAGCAGACGCTCGCGGTCTTCCTGAAGGAGCAGGTGCCGCCGCACGCGAAGCGGGGCACGATCCGGGATGCCCGGCTGACGAAGATCCGCGACCAGCCCTCGAGCGAGCACGAACTGATCGCCCTCGCCCAGGAGTGCCTGGAGCGGGCGAAACGCGATCCCGACGGCTTCATCGAGCACGAGAGCCGCGGGATCACGATCCTCCAGATCGGCTCGATGCGGATCGCGATCGCCCGTCGGCCGTTCTCGGACGGCATGGAGA
>DAEF01000245.1 GCA_002495225.1 Methanoregulaceae archaeon UBA288
GACCTCAGGGAGTTCAAGGAGAAGTCGGACCCGAGGGACCAGCCGGAGCAGATGGAGCTGTTGGACTTCCGGGAGAACCAGGACTTCCGGGAGAACCGGGACCTCAGGGAGAACCAGGACTTCCGGGTGAAGTTGGACCACAGGGTGAGACCGGACCGATTGGACCACCTGGTGTAAGCGCTTGGGAGATAATCGAGGCGACGACCGTTAATGACAGCTCCAGTCCAAAAACAATTTCCGTGTCGTGTCCCATTTCCAAGAAATTACTAGGTGGTGGAGCACGACTCAGTCTTGTCAATGGAGAGGTATTCCTCATCAACAGCTACCCATCCACCGCTAAAACATGGAGTGCATCAGCTGATGAGTCAATATGGGGTTTCAATAATCCTGCTGGTACAACTGCTGATTGGACAATAACCGCTTACGTTATTTGCGCAACTATCGAAGAGTAATTTTTTAAATAGACCAGACAGAAGAGTGTTTATAAAAACTCTCTTTTATTTTTTCTTTCATTCAGAATACGACTATTCGATTTTATCAGGAATAATGAACCTCTACAAAAACAGCGATCCCCCTGTCGGCAACCACGGAACAACAAATACCTGCCTCATCTCCGTTTGTCCGGTGTTTTGCGGTGATCACGTATACTCTCAGGTTATTAGAGAACGGACGCTATCAGGTAATATTTGTAGCAATCGCGCCTGTCTACCGACTCCCGTTGTATGTTTTTGGCGTTCTCCGTCTCATTCTCCCGGAGTTGTATCAAGGGAAATAAGGGAAATTTTCTCGCAGGAAATCATTATCTGATGTGTTCTCCGGATATATTTTGTGAATTACTCACGGAGCAGCAAACGGGCGTCATGGTATGGCATTCACGATGTGAACTCCTTGCAGACCAGTCCTTTGCAAATCCTCATCAGATACCTGCCCATCGGCGATTTTTCATGATGCATTATTCTTCATGGTTTCTTATGGAACAATGAGAATAGCAAAAGAGGAGTTTTCCCGTGTCATCGCTTTCTCATTCCAGGGCGGTGATACCCTGGTAATGAATCGAACTGACAAAGGAATCAAGATCGGATTTTTCGCCATTATCGACAGATACGGTAACCATAAAACGATTATCGAGACCTACCCATGTTTGATAATTTCCCGAATTTTTATCATATGATTCCCAGGAAGGGAAACCTGCAACACTTCCACTGTGTATGTACCCATCAGCTGTAGTCATCCCGGTCTGGCTGGCCCAGCCTCCCCAGGCACCCACCTCGTAGTAAGCGGAATCCATGATGCTCACTTCTGCCCGTTTGTTCTCCCCGCCGGAATACCTGCGGGTGGCGATGGTCCATGAACCGTCCTGTCCGGGAATGGCAGTCCCCTCCGGATCGTTGGCAGTCCATCCCACCGGAGCATCGGGAAGCAACGCGATCAGGCGATCAAAATCAACTGCCTTTACACTACCTGGCGCCGGTCGGTCCAGGGTGACCACAGGGGCTGATGCGGTGGGGGTCTGGATCCTGCCGGTATCCTGAGGTGTGAGATCACCGCCTTCCGAAGGTGCATTTGTTGTGCAGCCGGCGATGAGAAAAACCCCGACCACCAGGATAAGAATGATGGTTACCCGGCCCGGACGGGATGCTTTTTTTTCATGCATAAGCTCGTGCCTCGAATAGGGAATAACGCTTGAATCGGTTTTGAACATTATATAAATGCCGAAATTATATGGCTCTGCAGAATACTGCACCGCTATCGTATCCGTTCATGAGCGGTTTTAGAATTATATCATGAGGTGAATTTTATCCCGGTAGTAAATTTTGGCCATGTTCCCTCCCGGGTAATCGGTTACGTATCCGGTGGTTCAGGGGGTATTATACACAAAAAGTGCAGGCTCTCCCGTGAGTACAGGGACAAAACTACCATCACGCCCGCTCTCACGACCTTTCCAGTCGCTCAAGCAGTGCCTTCCGGTCCAGGCCTGCCACCAGGACCCGTTTCAGGCTGGAGGTTGCACCGGACTGCAGGGTCACCCGTGCCACCGGGACGGCACATGTTTCCGCAATCAGAGAAATAACTGCCCGGTTTGCCTTGCCGTCGACCGCAGGGGCGGTGACACGGCACCCGATGGCCTTTCGCCATTCGTTGTAACCGGCAGGAAAGGAACTGGTCTTTGCACCGGCGGTAACTTCGATGGTGATAATGATGCCCCGCCGGTCTTCCCCACAAGCATCAGCGATACCTGGCATGAGAGCACCGTCATAAGAAATGTAGCCCGGCATTAACGCACATGGATCACCAGTGGCATGCTGCCGTCCTTCACCTGTGTTTAAACCCTGCCGGGCATGCCTGTCGCGCATCCGGGTTGTCCCATGGATCACTTCCAGACGCTTGTCACTCGATCACCCGGGGACCTATGGAGGCGCTGTATCGGCGAATATAAATTTTCGCGTTCAATTCATATAACCCTTTCCACTAACCCAGGGCCCGGGCACGTCCACGAACCGACCGTGATCGTACGCGATCTCCCCCGCCATCACCACGCGCTCGGGAAAGACCGCCGGCATCCCCCCGTACGGGGTCCAGCCGCACCTCGAGTGGAGACGGGCGGCCCGGACGGGCTCGGCCCGGGGGCGGAAGAGGGCGAAGTCGGCCCGGTCCCCCGGCGCGAAACCCGCGGGGGAGATGCCCAGGATCCGGGCCGGGCCGGCAGAGGTGAGCTCGATCAGCCGTTCGAGCGAGAGCGCCCCGCCAAGAACGCGCGCGAGCAGGAGCGGGAGCATGGTCTCGACCCCGGGCAACCCCGACGGGGCCTCCGCGAAGACGCGGGCCTTCTCCTCCGCCGTGTGCGGCGCGTGGTCCGAGGCGACGGCGTCGGCGTCCCCGAGAGTGCGCCAGAGCGCCTCGCGGCCTGCGCGATCGCGGAGCGGGGGGTTCACCTTGCCGCGCCCGTCGCCGGGGGCGAACTCCTCCCTGTCGAGGAGGAGGTGGTGCGGCGTCACCTCGACCGTCGCTCCGGCCGAACGGGCCCGCCGCACGGCCGGCGGCGAGGTCAGGTGGCAGCAGTGGAGCCGGAGTCCCGGCGGAGAGAGCGCGAGGACGCGCTCGAAGGCACGCTCCTCGCCCGCGGACGGCCTGAGATGGTCGTGCTCTTCAAGGGTCGCCGGTGCTCCCGGTTGCGGCTCCTCGAGGTGAAGCGTCGCAAGGCCGTCGAGCGCCGCGATACGGCGCAGCGCACCGGCGAGGTGCGCGTCGTCGAGTGCCTCGCCGTAGCTCGAGGGCGCGGCGAAGGTCTCGCCGAAGGCGAGCGCCCCCACCGCGTACAGCCCCTCGAGGTCTGCACCGGGGGTCACGGCGCCGTTGACCCCGAACCCGCACCGGCTCCGCTGCCGTCCCTCCTCGACACGGGCCTCGAACGCCTCGACCGTCTCGAGGGGCGGGACCGTATTCGGCTGGTCCACGACCACCGTGACCCCGCCCGCAAGGGCGCTTTGCGTGCCCGATTCCCAGTCCTCCTTGTAGGCCTGCACCCCGCCCCGGAGGTGCACGTGCATGTCGATCGCGCCGGGCAGGACCACGAGCCCGGCGCAGTCGATCGTATCGGCGGCCGGGCCTGCGGCCCGGGCGACCAGCCCGTCTTCGACCCCGAGGTCGACGACGTGGCCGGAGGGCAGGCGGACGTTCCGGAGGACCAGGTCTAGCATACCCGCGGGACCGGGTCACCCATGGGCGGCTCGATGAACCGGCTCCCGCCGGCCTTCGTGGTCATGACCACGCGCGACCCCTCCACGACCGTTCCGATAATAGCAGCGTCGGCCCCGAGGGGGTGCGACCGGAGCGCCGCGAGGACGACGTCGGCATCGGCGGCCGGCACGCCCATCACGACCTTGCCCTCGTTCGCGACCTGGAGGGGATCGATCCCCAGGAGCCGGGCCGCGGAGACGACCGAGCGGCGGAGGGGCAGCGCAACCTCGTCGACCACGATGCCGATGCCGCTCTTGCTGGCCATCTCGTTGATCGCGGCGGCGAAGCCTCCGCGGGTCGGGTCCTTCATCGCGTGGACCTCGCCGGCCGCGAGCGCCAGCTCCACGAGCGGCCAGACCGGCGCCACGTCCGAGCGGAGCTGCTCGCCGAGGTCGAACCCCTCGCGGTGGGCCATGATCGCGAGCCCGTGGTCGCCGAGCGTGCCCGTCACGATGAGCCGGTCACCGACCTCGAGGGCGGAGTCGCGGACCACGCGGTCGGCCACCCCGATCCCGGCCGTGTTGATCACGATCCCGTCGAGCGACCCGCGCTCGACGACCTTCGTGTCCCCCGTGACGAGGGCCGCTCCCGCCTCGCCGAGGGCTTCGTCCATGGACGCGACGATCCGCTCGAGATCGCCGATCTCGAACCCCTCCTCGATCACCATCCCGCACGAGAGCGCGAGCGGGCGCGCGCCCATCACGGCGAGGTCGTTCACGGTCCCCGCGACCGCGATCCGACCGATATCGCCGCCCGGAAAGAAGATCGGCCGGACCACGTGCGAGTCGGTCGTGAAGACCACGTTCGCGCCGTTGATCGGGACCACGGCCCCGTCGTCCAGGGCTTCGAGCCCGATTCCGCCCGCGTTCGAGTGCGAGACGCGTGTCAGGACCGAGATCAGCTCGTTCATGACCTCGCCGCCCGCGCCGTGCATCAGCTCCACCTTCACCAGTATCCACCTCTGCCTGCCGGCATCACGCCGGCACATCTTCGACGTCGATCTCGCAGGATGTCACCACGATCTCGCGCCCCTTCACCACGGTCGGCAGCCCGCCGCACCCCGGGCAGACAAACGGGTCGTCGCCGGAATACCCGCCGCAGGCGCAGGTCATGACGGGCGCGACCGTCGTCATCTCGAGGACCGTCCCCGCGAAGAGCGGGTCGTCCTCGACCATGACCGAGAAGAGGAACTGCACCTGCTCGGGATTGACCATCGCGAGCGCGCCGAACTCCACCCCGATCCGTATGACGCGGGTTGCGTTGTTCTCGATCGCGGCCCGCCGCGCCGTCGCGTACAGATCGTAGGCGATCCCCGACTCGTGCATGATCCCAAAAAGATGAGGTCAGGCCTCGCCGTAGACCAGGTCGTAGACTTCGCGGATCGTCTCCAGGTTCTCGAGCGCCTTCTCTTTCGAGATACGCCCGATCGCCCAGCCCGCGTGGACCTGAACCCACTCACCGACCTTCACATCCTCGATCAGGTCGATGCGGACCTCCTGCCGGAGGTCGCCGTAGTCGACGACGCCCCGTCCCGTCTCCAGGATCTCGACAACCTCGCCGGGCACTGCGATGCACATGACAGCGTCTCCAGCATATCATTGCGCGAGGCTGACCTTAAACGCAGTGATGTGGATAGAGGAGGTTGGGAAAAGAGAAGTGGGTGAGCACGGGGTGCGCACGGTCAGAGGGACTCGGAGGCGATCGCCTCCTCTTCGGCCATCTGCTCGTAGGTCTCGGCCACGATCCGCTTGTTCTCCTCGACAATCTGTCTCGGGTCGAGCAGGGTGTAGTCGGCCTGGTCGAGAATCGCCGTCACGCACTGCTCCGCCTCCTCCTCGCTCGAGAAGGCCCCGATGGTCAGGTGGTCGGGTTGCTCGATGTTGCCGCAGAGCAGGAAGTACTGTCCGGCCTCCTGACGGATCAGGTACGCGTAGATATCCTTGGAGTTGACGAAGATCGGTTCCTCGACGATCTCATCGCCACAGGTCCGTTGCGGACGCACGCATTTTAACCACACCATTCTTGATTACCCCGGGTTGGATGGAGATTTGGGAGAGATAGGAGCACCATTGCAATTACTGTGCCGCATCATTGCGTTCTGAAACATGAACAGAACGCATCAGATCCATCTTCGTCCTAGGGGAAAAAACTGTTGCTGGGTCGATAATAGATGCCGAAATGCCTGAAAGACCGCAATTTGCAGAGATTCGGCAGGATAGAGGCGATTCTGCCAGGCAGAAGCGCCGGGCATGATTGGCGACCCTTCCCGGGGACGGAGCACTTCCAGCGCA
The DNA here is from genome assembly GCA_002495225.1 of Methanoregulaceae archaeon UBA288. Taxonomy (GTDB): domain Archaea; phylum Halobacteriota; class Methanomicrobia; order Methanomicrobiales; family Methanospirillaceae; genus UBA288. The sequence continues at coordinate 6,030 of DAEF01000245.1, forward strand.
GCCTGACGGCGACAGTCGTATCTTTTCGACCGTCGAGAGGAATGCAGATGTTCGATCGCCTCATCCGCAGGATCCTCCCGGTCGCGCAAGTCGAACCCATACCCGTGACCGTGCTCGTACCGGGCCGGCTCGACCCGGCACTCGTCAGGCGGGTGCTCGCACGAGTCCCGTCGACGGTCTGGTCGTTCCGGTTCGACGAGCCGCGCGAGAACGTAAACTGGCATGTCTGGCGCGACTGGCACAACATGCCGTTCCCCCTCAGGGACGATACCCTGCTCATCTTCTCCGGAACCGATTACCCCGTCGAGGGAGTGGCCGGCGGGGCGATGGGGAGCCGGTGCTCGATCGCCGTCTTCGGCACCGAGAGCGAGGAGGACCTCGTGTTCCGCTGCTGGCACGAGCTCCTCCACGGGCTCCCCGGGGTCGAATCGAGCGACGCGATGCTCGAGAGCACAGCCTTTCGAGCGTTTCTCGCCGAGCACTATCCGGCCGTGTCCGACGTCTTTCTCGGCGACCTCGAGCGGTACCGGCACGATCCTCGCCCGCAACGGCTCTTCTACACCATGCTCACGAACGCATTTGCGGCGCGGACGGGACGCCCCTCTCTCGCCCTGCCGCCCGCGCCGATCCTGGACTGAACCCGGTCAGGCCTTCCGGTAGAGATCGGCGGGAGCCCGTATCTCGAAGCGGGCTCCCCTCCCCGGGGTGCCGGTCTCGTGGATCGAGAGGCCGGTGATCGCAAGTACCTCGCGCGCGAGGAAGAGTCCGTACCCCGAGTTCCGACCGTGAGCACGGTCGAAGATATGCTCCTTCTCGTCGATCGGGACGCCGATACCGTCGTCCTCGCAGACGACCGCCAGCCCTCCATCCACTGGCGCGCAGGAGAACCTGACTGTCCGGACGGTCTCGCCGTGGCGGATCGCATTATCGATCAGGGCATAGATGACCTTCTCGAAGAGGCGGTCCGCGTAGACCTCGAGATCGCAGTCCCCGATCTCGACGGCCACCCCATCGCGCTCGAACCCGGTGAGGACGCGTTCGATCACGGCTCGCACGCCCTGCCACTCGGGGGGATGGGCCCCGATACTCTGATAGTCGCGGGTGAACGTGATCTGCCGTCGGATCGTCTCGAGGGCCCGTTTTGCCCGTTCGAGATGCCCGGCGAGCGCCGGGTCGTGGACGCCGCTCTCCAGGAGCCCCAGCGAGCCCGCGAGGACGTTGAGCTGGTTCAGGATGTCGTGGCGCGTGATTCCGTTCAGCAAAAGGAGTTGCCGGTTCGCCGTCCGGAGTGCGTCCGCGGCACGACGGTATTCGGTCACATCCTCTGCAGTGCCGATGGCCAGGCGGGGCCGGCCGGCATCGTCTCGTTTGAAGACGAGCTCCCGGCACCGGAGCGTTACGAAGTGGCCGAGTGCATGCCGGACGCGAATCTCGATCTCGCGTATCTCGCCATCGCCTGTCGCTGCGAGGCCGTCACGGTGGGCCGCGAGCCGGAGACGGTCGTCGGGGTGAACGAGCGGCAGGATATCGCCACCTTCCCCTATCCACGGACGCTCTGCGGGGTACCCGAGGATCGCGGTGAGGTTCGGGTTTGCGTACCGGAGCCGGATTGAATCGACGGCATAGACGTAGACCAGGTTCGGCGTGGTCTCGAGGATCTGCTGGACCGTGCGCCTGCTGGCGCCGAGCCGCTCCTCTGTCCGACGGTGCTCCTCAATCTCCCGTTCGAGCGCCGCATTTGCTTCTTCGAGCTCACGCGTCCGTTCCCGAACCCGGAGCTCGAGCTCCGTCTGGTGACGCCGGTCACCCGTGACGTCCTCGAGGATCAAACCGACGCCGCGAGCACCCGCCTCGAAGACCAGGGGCAGGGCTCGCCCACGGTAATACCGGGTCGATCCGACACGCTCGACTTCGCAGTCGAAGACGTGTTCGGTGCCGTCGAGGGCCTGCGTGATCCGTTCGAGGTCGGCGTCTCCGAGGAACGGGGTAAGCGGAGACCGATCGAGCCGGAGCCCCTTCAGCTCGGACGCTTCAACGCCGAAGTGGTAGAGAAGGGTGTCGTTGGCATGGAGGACGAAGAGTCCGTCATCGAGGACCAGGATCAGATCTGACGAGAGACTCATCAGGTCGGCGAGGGGCAGACGATGAGAAGGATAAAAGACCTTGGCGGGTCCGAGCGCGCGCACCTCTGCCTGTCCCGACACAGCCATCGCGTTGAGGTACTTCGCCGCGGTCGCGCGATTGAGGTTGAGCTGCCGCGAGACCTCCTCGATCGTCAACCCCTTCGGGTGCTCTGCCAGCAGTTCCCGGATTCGACCGATTTCGCGCGTGCCCCGCAGTTTCAGCCCTCCGGATCAGTATGCCGCCGCCGGATATATATCGTTATTGCCGACGGCTAACGCTCACCCGATTCAATCATCATAGCAGGATACCTTTTTAAATGAGGCCGACCAACCTGCATTCTATCGGTGTACCTGCCGGGGCTCCGTCACCCCGGCATGACGCCAGATAAGGACAGAACTGATGGAAAACCTATTCCAGACTGGCACTCCGTTCGCCCCGGGGATTCGTGTTGATCCCGGTGCGGGGGAGTGCATCGTCCCGCCGCCCCTCTTCACGGACAACGCGGGGCGTGCGCTGGTCATCTACCAGCGTCTGATCGAGAGCGGGTTCGACACGGCCCAGGTCATGACCGGGGCCTGATCCTTCGCCCGAAGAAGAGGGCCGCCATGCCGAGGGGTGACGGCGGGCGGCCCACGACGCCGGCTTGCACGTCCCCTCACCCCCGGTCGGAACACACAAATCCTCTGTCCGGCCGGGTACTCTGCCGGTCATTTTTATGTTGCCATGAGCGGATACACCGAGTACGGCGCTGCTCTCGATGAAGCGTGTGGAGCTCGGAACGAATCCAGTCCCGACCGTGCCCGGCAGTTTATAGATCGGATCTTCGTGTTTCTCACAGTCGGCACCTCCCCCGAGATCCCGGGCTCCACCATGACACCCAAGACGGCGACAATCTGGATGTCATCCACCGGCGAACTGTACCGGGGTCCGGGCTCGACGTCCTCCCCATCGCTGCCGACGGTCAGAACTCCATCATCGTTGACAGGCAGGGCCGGATCGCCGTCGCGGGTGAGGGGCACGACAGTATCATCGTGGATATCGGCTTCGTGCCGACCCTGGTCGGCCAAACCACTATCTCGACCGCTACGAGCACGCTTTCGGCCCATTTCACGTACGACGAACACAGGTGTGTGCGAACGGAACGCCGGGGGTGCATACCTTCGCGGTGTATCTCGTGAACAAAGATCCCATGCCCGTGGTACCGGCGGTGAGGGACACGCCCACGGTCACCGTGACCGAAACAGGTACATGGATGAGGGCGGATTATCGGGTCGAAACCCGCTCGGCACGGACGCACCGGCGGCGAGGCATCTGCTCGGGCGCTAAAAAAAAGTTCTCGAGCCGATCACGGCCGGTTCCTCTTCGGCTCCGACGCCTCGCGGCGGTATCGATAGTCGGATTCGCGAGGATCGGGACGCACTGAATGGGGCTCACCGATTCTTGCGAGAGGCTGAGGCGAACCGATAACAATCTCTCCCCAGAACCACGCTGCGCGGCCGTTCTCTCGCGCCCAAGATTGGTGCTGATCGCTCGCGATCTCATCTCACGTCCGGGCGAAGAGGATAAGACAGGAGAGCGGATCGCAACAGGGGGACAAAATCACGATAAGGTGCCACGACCGCGAACTGGTCTGGAATGCGGAAAAGATTTCCTGATGCTGCGGGAGGGATCCGAACCCTCGATCTCCAGATGTCCCAGGAAACGGCGCCTCATCGCGAATTAAACCCTATGAGTCTGGCGCCTTAACCGGCTAGGCCACCGCAGCCCGCACGTTGTGCATAATAAAGACGCCGGAGAGACGGATAAAGATTCTGCTGGAGCAAATCCCCGTCTCGTGGCAGACCACCCGGGCGCACGCCCACGTGACGCCATGAGGCCCGGCGCCTATCGATCATCTCATCGCCGATAGTGCTGACCTGCTGAAGCAACGAGCAGCACAGTGGACGCGACAGGGGCTGCTCCCGTTTCAGGCGAGAGACACGGCTCGAATGCGTTCTCGCCCCCGGTGCCCCCGGACGCCTGTCGCCTCCAGGGCGGTGCAGGAGCCGCCGAAAACCCGGACCACCGGGAGCTCCCCCGGACTGGTGGGCGTGGTTCCGTGCGGGGCGATCTGCTGGAGATCTCCACGTCGCCCGGGTCGCCCGGACACCGCCCAGGAGGCCGTGTACGACGCGACGGACCATTCCCGGTTCTTTAAATAACCAATAAATATCCCTGCGCTGCACTACCTGACCATGAGGGAGAAAAAGAGCCGTGTCCGGCAGGTTCTGCGAGAGCGAAAAGATGCGATGAGACCGGGGGAGCGGCTCGAGAAGAGCCAGCGGATCTGCCGGCACCTCGCGGGGCTGATCCGCGACGGCGAGACGGTGATGGTCTACAGCTCGAAGGAGAAGGAGGTCAACACGGGGCCCCTCATCGCCACCCTCCTCGAGCGCGGCAACCCGGTGGTCGTGCCCATCATCGTGAGAGAGGACGTGAGCCTCAGGCTCTCGTACCTCCGGGATGTGGCGGCCCTCGTGCCGAGCACGTTCGGCGTGCCCGAGCCCATCGGGAACGAGATCCCCGCGGCGGGCCGCGACGTGGGCACGATCGTCCTCCCCATGCTGGGGTTCAACCGGAGAGGCGGCCGGATCGGGTACGGCGCCGGCTATTACGACCGGTTCATGGCGAAGAACCCGCACCTCCGCAAGATCGGGGTCGCGTTCGCCTGCCAGGAGTGCGACGACCTGCCGGTCGACGAGAACGACGTCCTGATGGACTGCATCATCACCGAGGACGGGATCGTGTACCCGGGGTGAGGCTCTGATGGAGATCGACGGCGCGGAGATCCTTGACACGTACGCGGAGGCGTTTTCGACCTGGATCGCGCGGATCATCGTCACCGCGGCATCCGAGCGCTGGGCAACGGCGGCGGCCGTCGAGGCAACGGGGTTCGCCACGTCCAGGATCGGCTGCCCCTGCGAGGCCGGGATCGAGCGGCGCCTCGGGGAGGAGGAGACCCCCGACAGCCGGCCCGGGATCGCCATCCTGGTCTGCTCGGAGAAGAAGAACCTGCGCGAGAACGTCGCGGCGCGGATCGGCCAGTGCATCCTTCCCGCGCCAACGGCCTCCGCCTTCGACGGATTGCCCGACGCCCCGTCCCGGTTCTACACGAGGATGCACTATTTCGGAGACGCGTACGAGGAGCGGTGCAAGGTCGGAGACAGGCTCTGCTGGCGGATACCGGTCATGGAGGGCACCTACGTCGGCGAGGAGCGGTTCGGGATCGTGAAGGGCATCGCCGGCGGCAACATCCTCGTCATGGGAGGAGACCAGGCCTCCGCGCTCGCCGGGGCCGAGGCGGCCGCGGACGCGATCGCCGGCCTGCGCGACGTCATCACCAGTTTTGCGGGCGGCGTCGTCGGGAGCGGCTCGGAGGTCGGGTGCCGGAACTACCGGTTCCCCATGCCGGCGAGCACCAACCACGCCTGGTGCCCGACACTGAAGGGGTTGGTCGACGACTCGCAGGTGCCCCCGGGGGTCGAATCCGTGTACGAGGTCGTCGTGAACGGGATCGACGAGGAGTCCGTCAGGGCCGCCATGAGGGCGGGGATTCTGGCTGCCGCGGGGACGGGCAGGGTCGTGGCCATCGGGGCGTCCAACTTCGAGGGGAAGCTCGGCCCGCACCGGATTCGCCTGCCCGACCTCTTCCGGTGAGACAACCACCGACGGCAACGCTTATCCCGGGACGTCGCGTCAGTTCAACGAAAGGGACCGCCATGGAACCGCACGGTCTTCCGGCAGCAGGGGAGAGCGACGACGCGCCGCTCACCCGCGTCCTGGGCCTCTGGCAGCTCTCGCTCGCGGTGATCGGGATCATCCTCGGCGCCGGGATCTATGCCCTGCTCGCGCCCGCGGCCGCCCTGGCCGGGAACGCGGTCTGGGCATCGTTTTTGATCGCGGCGGTCGTCGCGGCGGTCAGCGGCCTCTCGTACGCCGAGCTCTCCGCGATGTTCCCGACGGCCGGAGCCGAGTACGACTACGCGGGCCGGGCGCTCGGCGAGCGGATCGGGGTCACGGTCGGCTGGCTCGTGATCGCGGCCACGCTCATCTCGGCATCGGCCGTGGCCCTCGGCTTCGCCGCGTACTTCAGGACGTTTTTGCCCGTCCCCCCGATCGCGGTCGCGGTCGTCCTGATCGGTGTTCTCTCGCTCCTGGTCGCCCTCGGCGTCCGCGAGACGGCGGGGGCGGCCGTCCTCCTGACCCTCGTCGAGGTCGGCGGGCTCGTGGCCGTGATCGTCGCCGGCCTGCCCCGCATCGGTGACGTCGACCTGCTCGAACTCTCCCCGCCGGCACGGGGGGCCTCCTCGAGGCGGCCGCGCTCGTCTTCTTCGCCTTCATCGGCTTCGAGCAGCTCGTGAAGCTCTCGGAGGAGGCGAAGGACCCGGGCCGGACGATGCCTCTCGCCCTGCTGATCTCGGTCGCAGGCTCGACCCTGCTCTACGTGCTCGTCGCCGTCGCCTGCATCTCCCTGCTCGGCTGGGAGGGCACGAGCGCGAACGAGGCCCCGTTCGCAGCCGCGATCGGAGTCGCGTTCGGGGGCGCGGCCGCCGTCGTCGTCTCGCTGACGGCCCTGACCGCGACGGCGAACACGGTCCTGATCGAGATCCTGGCCGCGTCCCGGATCCTGTTCGGCATGGCCCGCAACGGGGCGGCGCCGCGCGTGCTCGGCCGGGTCCATCCTCGCCGCCGGACCCCGTGGATCGCCGTGGTGGTCATCGCAGTTATCGCGGCCGTGCTGACCGTGCCCGCGGAGATCGAGTTCCTCGCGAGCGCGACGAACTTTCTCATCTTTCTCACCTTCATCGCCGTGAACGCGAGCGTCGTGGTGCTGCGGCGGGCCGAGCCCGACACGCGGCGGCCGTTCCGGGTGCCGGTTTCGGTCCGCGGCGTGCCCCCCCTCCCGCTCGTCGGCATCGCGGCCTCGATCGGCCTGATGGTCCAGCTCGACCCGGCCGTCCTGCTCGCCGGGCTGGCGATCTCGGGCGGCGCAGCGGCCATGGCCGTGCTCGGCAACCGGCGGCGGCGCCGCCGGGACCGCTAGAGCAGGCAGAAGAGAAGCACGACGTCCTGGAAGTCGATCCGGCCGTTGCCGTTGAAGTCGAAGAGCTGGAGCGGCTCGTTGGCCGCGATCCATTCCATCCGGCCGAAGAAGAGGGTGACGTCGGCGAAGTCGGACCGGCCGTTGCCGTTGACATCCTCGCACCGGCCGTCGCCGTCGAGGTCTGCCGGCCGGCCCGAGCCGCCCGGGACCACCGACGGCGCCGCCGGCACGTAGTGGACCAGGGGGAGAAGGTCCACGTTCATCCCGTCCCCCCTGAGGTCGTACAGCCCGTCCGCGAACCCGTCGCGGTCGTCGTCCCAGTGCGTGTCCGACCACCCCGTCCTGTCGGGCCTGCCCCAGTAGTTCCCGCCCGTGGACGGCCCGCCGACCACGTTCGGTCCTGCCGCCTCCGGCCCGCTCCAGGCGTTCGAAAGGACCGCGCCGTCGAACCTGACGTTGACGCGGTTGACCAGGAGGCTGTCGGCGATCCTGTTGCCGCCGGAGGCGTAGAGGGAGATCCCGGCCGTCGCCGAGCCCGTGATCTCGGTTCGCTCGACGATCGAGTCGTGAGAGTCCCGGATGAAGACCCCCAGCCCGTTTCCCGCGATCCCGCAGTCCAGGACCGAGACGTTCCGCGTTCCGCCGTCGAGCGAGACCCCGGCGAAGCTCGAGCCCGCGACCGTGCACCCGTCGATCCTCCCCCCGTCGACGCCGTAGTACGCCACCCCCTCGTCCCAGCCCTCCAGAGACAGATTCGTGACGGTCACGTTCGCAAGGCCGGCCGGGTCGTAAGCGAGCACCCCGAAATGCCCGGCACCGGGGGCGGCGCCGACCGTGTGGCCGGCCCCGTCCAAGGCCACGCCCGATGCCCGGATCTCGACCGCGCGCGGCGCAGCGAGACCGGCCTGGTCCTGCACAAGATAATAGCTGCCCGGCTCCGTGATCACGCACGGGAGGGCGTCGATCGCTCTCGGCGTCGGCGCCGTCGATTGGGAGAAGGCGACCTCCTCGGTCATCCAGAGCATGGCGGCGGCGTCCTGGTCGAAGAGGTCCACGGTCGCGTCGTAGTCGAGGTCCATGGAGACCCGGAAGAGCCCGTTCGGCCGGCCCGTCCGCACCCCCCAGGAGTTGAGCATGACCCAGTACCGGTCGTCCGGGTCGGTGTCGTCGTACCCGACGCAGAGGACCGCGTGGCCGCCGCCTCCGCCGTCCTCCTCGTAGGGGGCGTTGACCCAGGGGTCCGGGTTCCACGACGCCCCGTCCTCGGCCCCGCTTCCCCAGAACGCGTAGAAGGCCTGCCACGCGGTCGCGTTCGGCAGGTAGAACGCGACCCAGACCGCCCGGTCGCGGTCGAGCACGGTCTTGATATTCGCGATCGCCTGCTCTTGCCCGACGTGGCGGGTCACGACCCGCTCGGCCTGGATCGAGGCGATCCGGTAGTGCGGGTCGGTCCCGATCGCGTATGCCGGGACGAGCGACCGGCCGTTCTCGGCGCACCACCAGCCGCCGTCGCGGTAATCCGCGTTCGGGTTCGACCAGGGGACGGCCGTCCCGGTCGAGGTATAGAAGGCCGCGAAGTCGTCGAGGAAGCCGCCGTCGCCGGCCCAGCGGTACTGCGGCGACGAGGGACGGTAGTTCGCGTCGAGGTACTCGATGGAGAGCCGGTCGCGCACCCCGCCCTGGACGGCGTGGGCGATCTCCAGCACTCCCGTGCCGGCCCATGCCCAGCAGTTGCCGGCGCGCCCCTGGTCCCGGTCGGCAGGGACGTAGTCGAGGTACGGAAGGAGGTCCTGCGACCCGTTCGCCGTCGCCAGGCTGCGGAGACGGGGCGGGCCGGCATCGGCAGCCGGGGCGCGCCCGTACGCCGCGTTCCAGGCCGCGAGCTGCGCTGCGTCAGGGTGCATGATCGCGTACTCGTCGTCTCCAGCCGCTGCGGGGCCGGCGAGCAGCAGGAGGAGGACGAGGGCGAGGAAGAGCCGTTCAATGACCGTGGCAGACACTGCGAAGAGGGGATTGGCCCGGTAGGGAAAAAAAGGGAGCAGTCGCCTTCCGGCTTATTCGCGGGGCTTCGTCCTGAGGTAGGCCCCGACCGCTGCCGAGATCGCGGCGACCTCCTTGGTCTGCCGGAGCGACGAGGCGAGGGTCTGCATGCGCGCCTCCTCTTCCCGGAGCGCCCGGAGGATGCTCCGCTGGATGTGCTCCTCGGTGAGGAAGTGCGTGTGCGTGTCGCCCTCGACGAAGTGCCGGTTGTTCATCAGGGCGTAATGGAGAGGGAGCGTGGTCTTGACCCCGATGATCACGTACTCCGAGATGGCACGGCGCATCCTCTCGATCGCCTTGAGCCTGCTCATCCCGTAGGTGCAGAGCTTCGAGATCATCGAGTCGTAGTAGGGCGATATGGCATACCCCATGTGGACCCCCGAGTCGAGCCGGACGCCCGGGCCTCCCGGCGAGCGGTAGCGGACGATCTTGCCGGGCGTGGCCTGGAAGTTGTTGAGGGGGTCCTCGGCGTTGATCCGGCACTCGATGGCATGCCCGTTGATCTTGATATCCTCCTGCTTGTAGCGCAGCGGCAAGCCGGCAGCCGAACGGATCTGTTCACGGATCAGGTCAACTCCGGTGATCATCTCGGTCACCGGATGCTCAACCTGGATCCGGGTGTTCATCTCCATGAAGAAAAACTCGCCGCTCTTGTCCAACAGGAACTCCACGGTACCGACACTGCAGTAGTTGACCGCTTTGGCAGCCTTGACCGCAGCCTCGCCCATGGCAGCACGGGTTTCCGGCTTCAGCACCGGACAGGGCGCCTCCTCGATGATCTTCTGATGGCGGCGCTGGATAGAACAGTCCCGCTCGCCCAGATGGATGCAGTTGCCATGCTTGTCGGCCAGGATTTGAATCTCAACGTGGCGGGGCTGCTCACAATATTTTTCGATATAGACGTCAGGGTTACCGAAACCGGCCTGGGCCTCTGCCTTGGCTGTGGCATAGGCGTTGGCCAGGGTGGC
>DAEF01000110.1 GCA_002495225.1 Methanoregulaceae archaeon UBA288
CAAGTAATTATAAGATCCTACACCCCTCTCCACTGGTCCTTAATGCGCCGACTGCTCCTCATCATGGTCCTCGCCCTCTGCGGCACCGGCCTCTCGACCGCCTACGAGGCCGATACGCTCACCCTGACCTTTCTCGACGTCGGGCAGGCGGACTCGTTCCTCGTCCAGGCGCCGAACGGGGCGTCGATGCTGGTCGATGCTGCGGAGCCCGGAAATGCACCGGTGGTCTCGACCTACCTCGCCGAGGAGGGGATCGCTCATCTCGCGTACGTCGTCGGGACCCACGATCACAAGGACCATATCGGCGGCATGGTCCAGGTATTGTCGCAAGTGACCGTCGGAGAGTACCTGAACAACGGCATGCCCCTGTCCACCGAGCTGGCCACGGACCTCAGGGCGTACCTCGTCGATCGCGGCATCCCGTCCCGTGCCGTTAGCGCGGGGGATTCCATCGCGCTCGATCCGGCCAACGTCACCGTGACCGTGCTGAACCCCCCGGCGGACCGCGGTACCGATCCGAATGAGGCGTCTATCGCCCTCCGGCTCGCCTTCGGCCGGCAGTCGTTCCTGCTCGCCGGCGATACCGGGGCGACGGCCGAGGGGTGGATGCTCGCGGCGGGCCGCCCGCTCGCTGCGCAGTTCCTCAAGGTCGGGCACCACGGAGGCATCACCAGTACAGGCGAGTCCTTCGTCTCGGCCGTCGACCCCTCGATCGCTGTGGCCACATCCGGCCGGGTCCGCTCCCTCGACCTGCCGGGCCAGGCAGTCGTGAAACGGCTGCAGGAGAACGGTGCCGACGTCTACTTGACCGCCTCCAGCGGGACGATCCGCATCGCCGCCTCGAGAGATGGGTATTCCCTTGAGACCGTCCTGGGTCCGGAGCTCCCGCTCACGCTCCCGGGAACCGCGCTGCCACCGACGGACCGGAACTTCGACGGCGTCTTCGATGACGTGAACGGAAACCGGCGCCTCGATTTCGCAGACGTGGTCCTGCTCTTCAACCACCTCGGTTGGATCGCGACGAACGAACCGATGGCCCGGTTCGACTTCAACCACAACGAACGCGTGGACTTTGCAGACGTGGTCCGGCTCTTCAACACCATCGGCAACTGACCCGTTCTCGCTGCATTGGCCATCCTGGCCTCCCGGAGGCCGCAGAGCCGGCCCGGGCCGTTCAGCGAACGGCAACTCGAGCAGGCAGGCCGGGGCTTCAGCCTGTTGCCCGGACACCTGTTTCTCTATTCGTTCCGGTTCCGTCCCTGCCGGCGGGAGCTGAACCCCGTTGCTTTTTTTTCCATTCGAGCTGGAGAGGGCCTGGCAGGGCAGACCGGTCCCGTGACGAAACCAGCAGCGGCTCGCCGACGGAGGCACCCCTCCTATCGATCCTGATGGCGGGGGATCGGCCTCCGTTTCGATAGGTGAAAATATCGGAAAGTATATATCTTATTGTGGTGTGATGTGTCTTTGTGAGTCATATGCCGAACAAAGGCACCAGCAAGGACACGAAGAAGAGCTCGTCGGGATCGGAGACCAAGAGCAGCGCCGCAAAGAGCGAAACACAGTCGAAAGCCTCGACGAAGTCCGATACCCGGAAGCGGTCGTAGCGCCACCTGAATCGGGATCCCCCGGAGAGGGGGATCTCGCAGTGCCCGGGCCGATTCTCCGTCTCGATCGCCTGCCAGGACCTGACGCGATCCTCGACTTCCGGCGTGATGACGTTGGTCTCGCCTGGGCGGGTTTCATCCCGTATGGCTCCTTCGCCCGGGATCCGACGCCGTCCACGGCAGAACCCGGGATGCCGGTCGACGCCCTCTCACGACCGGCGCCTCTGACCGTCGGCTGGATCCGCTCTCAGTATGCGGGGAAAGGGCTTCCGTTTCTGGGTTTGGATTCGTAAAAGGAGTTCATTTTATCCATTTTTCCAACCTCCAATGATGTGTTTACGGCTTGAAATCGCACTCAATAGTATAAATACACTACGGTTGCTGGCGCTTGTGCATTCTGACGTTCTTACCAGGGGCAAATGCGACTGCAACAGTCATATCGACGAACTACAAACTGATCACCGCCTAGCTTCCGATTGACCCGGACCCGGCAGTCCGCCCGGAATTTGAAAGGCAACCAACAGGGACCTTCCCCGACGCTGCCACGTCTTCAACAACTTTTATACTGATCGCGAACAACCGAGCCGGTTTCATCGTTCAACTACAACGGCAATTGGAGGATCGACATCGCTGACGTCGTCTGGCTCTTCAACCACCTCTGATCTCTTTTTCGAGTAGGGTACCCTGCATCAGGCCAGGGATCGAGATCCCGGGCGGCGACAGGACTCTATCTCAGTACCTCGAGATCGTCGCGCACCGACACGAAGGGGTCCATGCCGAATACCAGGAGCACCCTCGAACCCCGGGACCTGATGCGCGAGGGCGTCACGTCGTCACCGCGATTCAGCGTCCGCAGCCCGGCCGCGACCTCTACCGCACGCTCGAGCTCCCCGGCGCGAACCGGCACCGCGACGCCCGCGCCGCGCTGGACGCCGCCGTCGGCGAGGCATACCGGTCGAGCCTTCTCGACGAGCGCCGTGATCGTGGGCCGCTCCCTCTCATCGCGCTGAACCGGCGGTGCTTCGCAGCCGAACGCGAGGGCCGCCCCATCCGCCGCCCCGGGAGACGATACGGAGAGACGCACGCGAGTGCCGACAGGTCGAGCCCTCCCCCGCGTTCTCCCGCCAGTCCGCCACTCGTCTTGTGCGTGGTGACGGCACTGCCGGGGACCGGCGGCACCGGGATGATTTCGGAACGTTACTCAACTGGTTCAGCAGACATGCCTTCATCAGTGAATGCAAATGACACATGAGGATAGCTCGGAACACTCAGACCTCACCGCTCTGAACGAAATCTCTTGAGATTCGGTCCTCCAGTCCTTTTAGTTCCCCCCACGCCTTTCCACACTATCTTATCGCGAAAGCTACTGCTCGGCGCGTTCTTTTCGCTGGATAGTCCGGAGCTGAAGGAGGTTGTAATTGAAGCACGCCATGACGTTCGCGAGATGCGCCCGAGCGACCGTTGTGACCATCACATGGCCGGCATGGAAATATCGTTTGATCACCGCGTAGGGTCGTTCCACCAGCGGCCTCGTACGGCTGATCGCCCGGTTTCGTCGTTTCTCCCTGATGGAGAGCGGATGACCC
>DAEF01000090.1:0-7197 GCA_002495225.1 Methanoregulaceae archaeon UBA288
CGATCTCCCGCACCGGCCGGCCGGCTCCATCGCCGACCCGCGCCGTCCGATAGTCACCGGCAGCGATAGAAAGCCCGCCGACCGGCGGTGCCGCTGGCCCCGTAGTGCACTGGAACCCGGCCGGCAGCAGAACAGGGGGGACGGACCCCTGAACGAAGGTGCCGGCGACAGGAGCGGCGGAGACGATGACAGGTTTTTTCACCGGGCACAGAGCAGTATCTCTCACCCACGACCCGCCCCCACGGGGTACGGAGGTAGGAGGCAGAACCACATGGACGAGACAGCGACCGTGCAGATCAGCCGTGAAGCGTTCGAGACACTCTGCCGGCTCAGGGCCGAGCTTGACGAGGTGCTCGAGACGATCGACTGCCTGAACGACCACGACCTGATGGCGTCGATCAATCGCTCCGAGGAGGACCGGCGCGAGGGACGGACCACCAGGCTCGAGTCCTCCGCCGACCTCGACCGCATCTGGACCGGGGATTAACCGACGAGTTCGCCCGGTCGATCCGGTCGGTACGGGACGCGAGGGTCCAGGCCAGGATCAAAAAGATGGTCGACAAACTGATCGCCGACCCGCACTGCGGACGCCCCCTCCGGTACGGCCTGCAGGGCAAACGTTCCCTGAGGGTGCCCCCCTTCCGTATCATCTACGAGATCGACGGCGACCGTCTCGTCCTCCACGCCTTCGAGAACCGGGACACCGTTTATCGGTAGCGACGGCCGCTTTCAGACGGGGTGACTCCCTGAAACAGCCCGATAACCGAACCCGCGGCCGACCGGTCGCGATGGCGCCGAAACCCATCCACTTCTGCGATCTCCTGCACCCTACCACCGCCCCATCACCGATCCACACCGCTCGATAATCACCGGGGGCGATTGAAAGCCCACCGATCCGCTTACCATGGCCGTACGAACGCCTGCGTGTCGATCAGACGCACCCCCGGCCCGGCCGGAGTCGCGATCCCTATCGGCCTGCCGCTCCTCGTCGTCATCGGCTACCTTCTCTGGAAGGACGCCATTCCCGATTCGATGGACGAGAGCGATGATGACTTCACCGAACCGGACGACGCGTCATTCGCCGCGCCGCCCGCCGCACCGGCCGGCGCCCCGGATGTCGTGCCGGCCCTTTACCCGTTATCGTGCCCGACGTATCGATGCGTCCGGGCCGGCCACCCCGGTGATGCCGGCACGGCGCTGAGCGCCAGAGACATCGGGCCGTCGGCACTCGTTTGCGCCGGAAGGCGGAACGGCCGCGGCGCCTCTGCCGGGCAGGGGCCGCGTGGTCGTCGCCCAGCTGGTGGACGGCTCGCGGCCGGCCGACCTCGGCGGCGATCTCCGAACCCATCCTCTTTCTCGATCTCCCGCACCGGCCGGCCGGCCCCATCGCCGATCCGCGCCGCTCGAGCATCACCCGCAGCGATCGAAAGCCCTCCAACCCTCTATTGCGATCGCCTGCACCAGCCCACTGCCCCATCGCCGATCCGCGCCGCTCGATAACTATCCGGGGCCACCGAATGTCCATCAACCGTCGCGGCACGGGCCACCACGGGCTCCCGCACCGGCCCCCCGTCGGCGCGAGCCGCACCGCCACCCTCTACCTGGACGGCCTCTCGGCCGGCCTCTCGGGCTTCAACGTCAGCCTCGCCATACCGCTCCCCGACCCTTCCACCGGCGAGATCGTCAGCGTCTGCCTGCCGGGCTGGCGGCTGAACAGCACCACGGCGCTCCCGGCCGATACCGTCGTTATTAGCGCCCTCGACCTAGAGGGGATTGCCGGGCCGGGCGCCGACGCCCTGATCGGGAACGTCACGGTCCGCGGAGACCGGGTCGGGCAGACCGAGCTCCGGGTGACCGCGGCACGGGTCGATGACGAGACGGGAGAGCGTGTCAAGACCCGACTCGCCGCCTGCGCCGTAGATGTCGGCCCCGCGCCGTACCTCGCCTGCGTGCCGTCGTCCCCTGGGGACCTGGATGGCGATGGGCTGTACGATGATCTCAATGGCAACGGACGAAGGGACTTCGCGGACGTTGTGGTGTACTTCAACCATATCGGCTGCGTCACCGCGTACGAGGACTGGGCGTACTTTGACAACAACCGCAACGGCCGGATCGACTTCGCCGACATCATCTGTCTCTTTAACCAACTCTAAAAAAAGGGGGGGCAGCCGGCCCGCGCACTACATCGGTGACCGCCACCCCCCGTACCGGCCCGCACCCGGGGATGATCGCGTGGTACGGCACGCTGCCCCTTTTTTCTGATTATCGTGCCAGATCGATCGATGCGCCCGGCCCGGCCACCCGCCGCGCCGGCCCGCACCCGGGGATGATCGCGTGGTACACCATGCCACCCCTTTTCCCAGCAATAGCGCCAGAGTGATCGATGCGGCCAGGCCGGCCCCGCCACGCGAGTGGTCCCGGCCGGGTCCTGCCCGACAGGAACACCGGGCCGGCGGCGCGCCTCCGCGCCGGACGGCGGAACCGCCGCGGCCCGGCGGAGAAGAACATGAAACCAAACGACCATCAGAACAACCACCCCGCGGCCGAAAGCGGCCCGGGGGCGCGGGCGGCGGCGGAAGCCCTCCGCCCGCTCGCAGGAAGAACGTCGAACACCAGCGGCGGCCCCCGCCCTCGACCAGAGTACCACCTGAGGAACGAGGGACGGGAACCAGCTGTACCGGTCACTGCATTCGCTCTTATCGGTTGCGATCGGCACGGGGAGGCGGGCCGG
This sequence comes from Methanoregulaceae archaeon UBA288, assembly GCA_002495225.1. Classification (GTDB taxonomy): domain Archaea; phylum Halobacteriota; class Methanomicrobia; order Methanomicrobiales; family Methanospirillaceae; genus UBA288. Next base: position 2,732 of record DAEF01000090.1, read on the forward strand.
TGACCAGCGGCACCACGGCCGCGGACGGCCGTGCGGCGCACCCCGTCCCCGGGGCGCTCGAACTCCTGCTCGAGCCCGGCGGCGTCGCCGAGCTCCGCGCCATCGGCCGCGACGGCCGGGTGGCGTCGGGGTACTATGACGACTTTGCCGCGCTCGCCGCCGCGGTAGAGGCCATGGACGCGGCCGGCGAGTACCAGGGCATCTACGCCACCCTCAACCCCGTCGATTCCGCGCTCCTCGCCCGCCGGGCGAACCGCGTCCAGTACCGGCTCGGCCGGAAGGACGCCACCACGGCCGACGGGGACATCGTGCGCCGGCGCTGGCTCCCCATCGACCTCGACCCCGTCCGGCCGAGCGGCGTCTCCAGCACGGCCGACGAGCACGCCGCCGCCCTCGCGGCGGCCGAAGCCGTCCGGGACCACCTCGCCGGGTGTGGCTGGCCCGCGCCGATCGTCGCGGACTCGGGGAACGGCGCCCACCTCCTCTACCGCGTCGACCTTGCCAACGACGACGCATCGACCGCGCTCGTCCGGGCCGTCCTCGCCGCCCTCGCCGCCCGGTTCTCGAACGGCGCCGTGACCGTCGACTGCGCGAACGCCAACGCAGCGAGGATCTGGAAGTGCTACGGCACGGTGAGCCGGAAGGGCGACTCCACCCGCGACCGCCCCCACCGCCGCTCCGCCGTCCTCGCCCGGCCGGAGGACCTCGAGGCCGTGCCCCTCGAGCGCCTCCGGGCGCTTGCCGCCGTGCCGCCCGGCCCTGAGCCCCCCTCGCCATCGGCGGCGGCCGGAGGGGTGGGGATCGACCTCCGCGCCTGGCTCGAGGGGCACGGGATCGCGGTCGGCGGCGAAAAGCCCTGGCAGGGCGGCACCCTCTACACCCTCGCGCGGTGCCCGTTCTCCGACGCCCACGCCGACGGCGCGTACGCCATCCGGTTTTCGAACGGCGCCGTCCACGCCGGGTGCAAGCACGACAGCTGCGGCGGCGGCCGGCAGCGGTGGCCGGAGCTCCGCGAACGGTTCGAGCCCCGGCATCCGGACGCGGCGGCAGCGCCGCGAAAGGCGTCCGCGCCGCCCGCTCCGCCGGTTGCCGCGCCGCCCGGGCCCGACCCCGCCGTCGTCGCGAAGGCCCGCGAGGTCCTCGGGCGCGGCGACCCCGTCCGGTACTTCCTCGACAGCTTCGAAAAGGACCACGTCGGCGACATCGCGCTCGCCCACTGCCTGGTCATGTCGATCGCGAGCCAGGCCGTCCGCAACGCGAAGGGCCTCCACGTCTACGTCACCGGCGAGAGCGGCAAGGGCAAGTCCAGCGGCATGACAGCCATGCTCCGGCAGGTGCCCGAGGAGTACCGGCTCGCCGAGCGCATGTCCAACAAGGCCCTCTACTACTCTGACGACATCCGGCCCGGCACCGTCCTCATGCTCGACGACATCGCCCTCTCCGAGGAGCTCCAGGAGGTGCTCAAGGAGGCGACGAGCAAGTTCACCGAGCCCGTCCGCATGCGGTCCGTCGACACGGACCGGAAGGTCCGCCGCTACACCATCCCCGAGCGGTGCGCCTGGTGGCTCGCGACCGTCTCGGCCCTCTACGACGACCAGGTCCTCAACCGGATGCTCACCTGCTGGGTCGACGACTCCGAGGCCCAGGACCGCGAGGTCTTCGCACGGCGCATGGAGGCCGTCGCCCGCGGCGACGACGACGATGACGACGATGCCGACCGCTTCGACCTCGCCGTCTGCCGCGAGATGTGGCGCCTCCTCCGGGCCGACGGCCCCGTGCCCGTCCGCGTTTCGTTCGCCCGGCGCATCGGCATGGCCTCGGTCCGGAACCGCCGCAACCACGAGGTCCTCCTCGACCTGGTCCGGGGCCACGCGCTCGTCTTCCGCTTCCAGCGGCCGGCCGGAAAAAGGGGGCCGGCGGTCGAGGCGACCGACGAGNNGGCGACCGAGGAGGACTTCGCGTACGCGGCCCGCCTCTTCACCGACCTCCACACGACCGGCGGCTCGCTCGGCTCCCGGTTCGCCCGGAACGAGGCCCTGGTGCTCGGGCTCGCGGCCCGCTCCGGCCGCGAGGAGTTCACCCTCCGGGACGTGCAGGAGATGACGGGGTGGCCGCACCACAAGGTCCGGAGGATCATGCTCGGGTACGACTCCCGCGGCACCCGGTACCCGGGGCTCCTGGACCGCTCGCCCGCGCTCGGCCTGCTCGACCGGACCTCGGAAGACCCGGACGGCACGGGGCCGGGCGTGCGCATCCGGCAGCTCGTCTTCACCTTCGACCCCGGGGCGTACCGGGCGTCCCTGCCGACCGGCCAGGTCTGGCTCGAGCCCACGGGCGACGGCCGGGACGAGAGCAGGTGCGGGTGCAGTACACCTGCAGCACACCCTGCTGCACACATCGATGCCGGCCGGGATGCGGGGATCTCCGGAAAAAGAGACCATACCGGCGATATCCCTGGGGGAGTGTGCTGCAGAACGGAGGGCGGGGAGCAGGAGAGCGCAGGCACGGACGATCCGGGGGGACACGCTGCCTCCGGACCTGCTGTACAGTCAAAATACAATAACGATGAATCGGAACCGCATCCGGTATCGGAGCCCCCTCCGACCGGAGCGAAGTGTACTGCAGAGTGTACTGCAGCCGGTGCAGCAGGTGTGCAGCAGGACGTCTGCAGTACACATCCCGATCCCCGGGGGTTTTTGCCGCTCGAGGCCCCGGTCTCCGAGCCCTGCGGGGCGTGCGGCCGGGCGCCGTCGCACTATCGCAGGGCCCAGCCGGGCGGAGAGTNNCGCCGCGGCCGTCCGGCGGGAGCAGCGGGCCGCGCCGCCGCTTCCAGCCGTGATCGACCCCGGCGCGCTCCGGCCGGTCGCGGCGTCGGTCGGTCGCTGTTCCGTCTGCGACCTCGGGCCGGCCGCCTGGTCCGGCGACGGCGTGCAGCTCTGCGAAGCGTGCTACAGGAGAGAGGTCCGACGAGGGGTCGCGCGGGGCGACGATCTCCCGGCATCCGCGTGAGGACCGGGAGGAGCCGGCACCGGGGCGGACGGCACCGCGATCGACGACGCCTTTCCGAACACCCCGCCGGCCCTCTTTCTCGATCTCNNTCGATCTCCCGCACCGGCCGGCCCATCGCCGATCCGGGCCGCCCGGTGATTACCCTCAGCGATCGAAGCCGGCCGACCCTCGTCATCGATCTCCGGCAACTGCCCACCGGCTCAATCTTCGATCCACGCCGCTCGATAATCACCCGGCAGCGATCGAAGCCCGCCAACCCTCGTAAGCGATCTCCGGCAACTGCCCACCGGCTCCATCGCCGATCCGGGCCGCGCTCTGATTCCCAGGGGCCGCCGGGTGTCCGTCCACCCCCCGGCACTGCGACAGCTGGAAGACCGATAGCGCCGGCAAGGCGACGCCCCGACGACGCCCGTCGCGGCCGGCCAGAGGAACGAGCGAGGAGGAACATCGCAGGATCCCGACCTCGCTGCCGGTTGCGCACCTGCCGGACACCGACGGTTCTCCCCTTTTTTCGGACGAACAAACAGACATTTTTATCCACGGACAGCGGATATGGGGGTGATCGAATGGTGAGATCGATGGTCTGCAGAGAACCAGTACGAACGGGAGCGGCCCCGAACGGCGCGGCCTGGGAGACGGAGACGCCTCAGACGGATCGGGGGCTCTCGCCCTCCCAGCGGAAGCGGGTGAAGGCGTCGATCCGCCGGCACATGGCCACCCTGAAGAAACTGAGTTAATTGGACCCGCCCCGCCTCATTTTCATACGAACCCACGCCTCGGCGTCGGCGAGACAGGTCTCGTACCGTGCGATCTTGAGGATGAATTCGTCGTCGGACTGCGCACCTTCCAGGTACCAGCCGTCCTCCCCGAGGATGGTCTCGGCAACGATGAGGGCCGTCCGCTTGTTGCCGTCGAAGTACGGGTGCTGCGAGGCGATCCGGTAGAGCGCCACGGCCGCCTGTTCGACCGGCGTCGGTGCGAGGTTGATGGCCATGACGATGAAACCGAGCGTCCCCGGATCACGGACATCATAGACGATCCCTGTTTCATCATCGCCGTTCAGCTGCGCAAGCTCTCTGAAGGTGTCGATGATCTCGGCGTGGATCTCGTGGATCATCTCGACCGAGATCGTGATGCGCATTGCGAGACCGTGCGTGCTGAATGATGAAAAATGATAAGGATCATGTCCGGGACCAAGCATCCCCGATGCCGAAATCCTCGTACTCTTCCCGCCTGGACAGGTCCGGTCTCGTGGATGCTGACACGGCCTTCGGCGTTCCTTCGAGAACACGCCGGGCTCGAAGACAGCTCGCGGCAGGTTGTACTCGGCATATGAGTCCGAACTCTGCTCTTCTCGATCTCATGCACCGGCCGGCCCACCACCGATCCACGCCGCTCGAGCATCACCGGCAGCGATCGAAGCCCGCCAACCCTCGTAAGCGATCTCCGGCAACTGC
>DAEF01000090.1:7244-9930 GCA_002495225.1 Methanoregulaceae archaeon UBA288
GGCCCATCGCCGATCCGCGCCGCCCGATAGTCACCGGCTGCGATCGACAGCCCGCCAATCCTCGATAGCGATCTCCTCCACCAATCCGCCACCCAATCGCCGATCCGGGCCGCTCGAGGATCACCCGGCAGCGATCGACAGCCCGCCAATCCTCGATGGGGATCTCCCCCACCGGCCGGCCGGCCCATAGCCGATCCGGGCCGCTCGAGCATCACCGGCAGCGATCGAAATCCCGCCGAGCCTCTTCTGCGATCACCTGCATCCGCCCACCGGCCTCATCGCCGATCCGGGCCGCTCGAGGATCACCGGCAGCGATCGACGGCACGCCGACCCTCGCAATCGATCTCCCGCACCCTTCCACCGCCCCATCATCGATCCGCGCCGCTCGATAACCATCCGGGGTCGCCGAACGCCCGTCCGCCCCCCGGCAAGTGCCGGTACAGACTCCCAGGCCCGTGTCCCGTCACGCCACCTCACCAGCCCGTGGATGAGTAGCACGACGATCGCCACGAGGATACACTCGAGGGAGAAGGCCCGAGACGACGAAGGCCCAGGCTCACTGCCGGCCGGCAGATGCGCGCCCCTACGCATACTCACGACCCGGCCGGGCCGGCCCCATTCGCGCCCGGCGATGCCGGGCTGAAGCAGGGTGTCACCCCGTCAGAGCAGGTCCCGCAGCTCCTCAGGGGTCAAACCAGCGTCCCGCAGGATCACGCGGAGCGTGCCGCGGGCGATCTCCGGGTGGTCGGGGACGGTCAGCGGCCTTCGAAAAGGATGGCGGAGGTGGATATGGCTGCCCTTCTGGTCCCGGACGGAATAGCCCAGGCGGCAGAGCGCCTGCACCAGTTCCAGCCCCGAGACAACCGGCAGCCCCTGGCTCATAACCGGACCGCGACCAGGTCTTCCCTGGCACCGCGTCCCGGGCAGAGAGGGATGCCGTCACGGGCCAGGGCACCGAGGTGCAGTTCGATCGCCTCGGCGATGTTCCGCTTCGCCTCCTCCTCGGTCCTTCCCTGCGACACGCACCCCGGGAGGGCCGGGACGGTGACGATATACCAGCCGTCTTCGTCCTGCTCGATCAGAATTTTGAAGTCCATCAGCATGCACCCCGGGAATCAATCGGCTCTGCGACGACCGCGAGATCGACAAAGAGATCGGCCGTCGTGCCCCGCCGTACCTTCCCTCTCTCAAGCGATTCCCGGGCCGCCGCCGCCTCATCGGCGATCTCCCTGCGCCGGGCCTCGATCAGCCGGTGGCCGACCACTTCGTGGAGGAGGACCTGGTCCTCGGGCGGGAGCGAGGCGATCTCCCCGAGAAGATGGTCGATCGTCAATGCTGCCGAGCTCATATAGCCGATGGGTTGCGTGTCCGGATACAAAAACCTCTCTCTTCTAGTAATTACTTCGTTTCCTGAACGGAGCTGGGCGAGAACGGACTCCCGCCGCCACACGGAACATCGTTTTGGAAGACGGTCCCGCGCGACGTCCCGATGCCTCCCTTCGCCGGCAGCGCCGGCAGCGACCACGTACTCGTCGCCAAACAGGAGCACGGCTCGCGCCCGGCCGTCCTCGGCTGCGATCTCCGAGCCCATGCTCATCTCTCGATCCCTCGCACCGGCCGGCCGGCCTACCACCGATCCAGGCCGCTCGATAATCACCCGGCAGCGATCGAAGCTGGCCGACCCTCGATTACGATCTCCTGCACCCTTCCACCGCCCCATCATCGATCCACGCCGCACGATGACCACCCGCAGCGATCGACAGCCCGCCATTCCTCGATAGCGATCTCCTCCACCAATCCGCCACCCACTCGCCGATCCGCGCCGCTCGAGGATCACCGGCAGCGATAGAAACCCCGCCGACCCTCTTCTGCGATCTCCCGCACCGGCCGGTCGGGCCGGGGGGTGACCTTTTTATCCGCATACGGACTGTCTTCTGGTATGGAGCGCGGACCCTGCCGACGGTTTGCCGGTCTGGGACGGAGCAGGCCGGCGCCGGAGGTCGGGGACTGCAGACCGTGCCCGACAGGAGAGGTGAGACAACGATGACGGAGGAACGCGGCGTGCCGTGGTCGCGAAGGGACGAGATCCTCGCGATCGCGCGGCGGCACGGCGTGACCGACGTGCGCGTCTTCGGGTCCCGCGCCAGGGGCGACGCAGGAACCGACAGCGACCTCGACCTCCTGATCGAGGTCGGGCCGGTCCACTCCCGCTGGTTCCCCGGCGGCCTGGTCGCCGACCTCGAGGAGCTCCTCGGACACCGTGTGGATGTTGTCGAAGCCCGGTCCCTGCCCCCCGCCCGCCGGGAGCGGATTGTCGCCGAGGCACTCCCTCTATGAAGGACAACCGGGTGTACCTTGCGTTCATCCTCGAGTGCATCCGCGACGTCCACGAGTTCGTCGACGGCGACCTGCACCGGCTGGACGAGAAGCGAACGCTCTACGCCGTGGAGCGGGCGTTGCAGGTCATGGCCGAGTCGACCCAGCGCCTCTCCCCCGAGCTGCGCCGCGCCCATCCCGAGGTGGAATGGCACGCGATCGCCGGGCTCCGCAACGTGCTCGTCCACGATTACTTCGGTGTCGACATCGAGCGGATACGGGAGATCGTGGACGAGGACCTTCCGGTCTTCCAACAGGCCGTCGAGAGGATCCTGGCGGCGCTCGAGGTAGCGTCTCAGAAGTGCTGTAA
>DAEF01000184.1 GCA_002495225.1 Methanoregulaceae archaeon UBA288
GTGAAATGAATTCGAGACTCTACACGGAACGAGGGCCTGCGAACCTTCAGCACCTCCGCAATCCCCGTGATCGTTCCGCCCGTGCCGACGCCGGCCACGAGCACGTCGATGGCGCCGTCCGTCTCCTCCCAGAGTTCCTCGGCCGTGGTCCGGCGGTGGGCCGCGGGGTTCGCCGGGTTCCGGAACTGCTGGGGGATGTAGACCGCGCCCGGCTCGGCGTCGGCCATCGCCAGCGCCCGCGCCACCGCGCCGTTCATCCCCTCGGCCCCCGGCGAGAGGACGAGCTCGGCCCCGAACGCCGCCGCGAGCTGCCGCCGCTCGACGGACATGGTCTCGGGCATCACGAGCCGGAGGCGGTACCCCCGGGCCGCGGCGACCATGGCCAGGCCGATCCCCGTGTTCCCGCTCGTCGGCTCGACGATGACCGTCCCCTCCCGGACCAGCCCGGCCTCCTCGGCGGCCTCGATCATGGCGAGCGCGACCCGGTCCTTGACGCTCGAGGACGGGTTGAACGACTCGACCTTGGCCAGCACCGTGCCGGGCAGGCCCGCGGCCATGCGGTTGATCCGGACGAGGGGCGTCCGGCCGATCGTCTGCGTGATGTCGCCGTACATGCGGGCCATGGGGATCAGGAGTGCGCCGGAGGGTATCAGTCTTTGGGGGCCTCGTCCATCGCCCCCGTGCGGTAGCCCTCGAGGTCGAGGGCCGCGTACGCAAAGCCGGCCGCCTTCAGGGCCGGGACGAGGTGGGGCGCTGCCTCGAGCGCCCGGGCGAGATCGGCCGCCGGCACCTCGACCCGCGCGAGGACGCCGTGGGCCCGGACCCTGCCCCGCGGGAACCCGAGGGCGCGGAGCGCCTCCTCCGCCGCCTCGACTCGCGCCAGCACGGCCGGGGACAGGGGCTCGCCGTACGGGACGCGGGAGGCCAGGCAGGCAGAGGACGGCTTATCGGCGAACGCGAGGCCGAGCGACCGGGCGATCGCCCTCACCTCCGTTTTGCTGATCCCCGCCGCGACAAGGGGGTGGCCGATCCCCTCCTCGGCGCAGGCCGAAAGGCCGGGCCGGTGCTCGCCGAGGTCCGAGCAGTTCACGCCGTCCACGACGCCCCCGAACCCCCGGGCCGCGGCCTCGCGCTTCAGGAGCGCGGCGAGGGACTTCTTGCAGTGGTAGCAGCGGTCGCGCGGGTTTCCAGCGACACCGGGGACCCTGAGCGGGTCGAACGAAATCACCACGAGCGGGAGGTCGTGCCGGGCCGCGATCTCCCGCGCCTCCGCCGCGGCCGAGCGCGAGACCAGGGGGCCGTCCAGGAACGCGCAGGCCATTTCGTCGCCGAGGACCTCGCGGGCGACCACGGCCAGCAGGGCCGAGTCCACCCCGCCCGAGTACGAGACCAGGACCGGGCCGAGCCGGTCGAGCTCCGCTCGCAGCGTGGCCAGTTTTTCGGCCGTTCCGTCGTCAGGTGCGGTTCGTGGTTCCATGGCTGATCGTGTCGGCTATGGATGTACGGGCACGGGAAGTATTTGAAGGGCGCTGTGACGAGCTCCGCCGGGACCAGGGAAGCGGTTCTCATCTCCGGCCGGCATCCCGGGCAACGGGGAGCGTATCATGAAGGTCACCCTCAGCAGCGTCCCCGTCGACGACCATGAGAAGGGCCCTCGCGTGCTCTACGGACGTCCTGGGCTTCGTGAAGCGGATGGAAGGGCGGCCACTTCCTCCCGCAGCGCGTCGAGATCGACCTCGCCGGCCAGCCGGCCAGGGGGATCGAGGTGATCGGGAACGGTCGCGACCGGGACGGGACCGCCCCCGAACACTGCACCCCGCACTTCTTCGACGACGCGGGCGAGCACATCTCGGAAGTCCATGAGGCCGGGGACAACGGGGCCGTCACCATCTGGGGGCGGGGAGATCGGTCCCCGGCGGCGGGCACGACGCGGTGCTGACCCGGGCCGGCATCGAAAAAGGTGGGGCGCCGACCGCTCCTCAGGCGATCCAGGGGACGTCGAAAGCGTAGTCCGGGGGCGCCGCGCCCTGGAGATGGAGGACGAAGTAGTCGAACTGCCGGCGGATGAAGTACGGGTCGTAGTTGAAGTGGTGGTTCCTGTTCGGCAGGACCAGCATGTCGAAGGTCCGGTTCGCCTCGATCAGGGCGTCCGCGAGCTGGAGGCTCATCGACGGGTGGACGTTGTCGTCGAGGTCGCCCGTGACGAGGAGGAGGTGGCCGGTCAGGTTCGCGGCCTTCAGGGCCGTCACCTGCTCGAGGTAGGTGTCGCCGTCGGGCATGCCCTCGTACTTCTCGCCCCAGTAGGAGCCGTACAGGCGGTTGTCCTGGTTCCCGGCCGAGGCCACGCCCGCTTCGTAGAACCCGGGGTGGGTGAGCAGGGCCTGCGCGGTCATGAAGCCGCCGCCCGAGTGGCCGTAGATCCCGACGCGGTCCAGGTTCATGTACGACCGGTTCTCACCGAGCGCGGTGATCCCGGCGACGTGGTCCGCGAGCCCGCCCGCGGCGCCCATGCGCCCGTACGCGGCGTCGTGGAACGCCTTCGAACGGTACGGCGTCCCGGGCCCGTCGAGGGTCACCACGGCGAAGCCGAGCTCGGCGAGGGCCTGGCACTTCCAGAAGATCTTCGCGTTCCAGCTGTAATCGGCGGGGAACGACTTCGCCGTCACGATCGACTGCGGCCCGGGGTAGACCGAGTCGACCACGGGATACGAGGCTCCTGGGTCGAAGTCGGTCGGGAGGAAGAGGAGGCCGTACAGGTCGGTCTGCCCGTCCGTCGCCTCCACCACGACCTGTTCCGGCGGCCGCCAGCCGAGCGCGTCCAGGTAGGCGACGTCCCCCTCCCCGAGCTCGAGGAGGAGCGTGCCGTCCGCGGCGCGCACGACCGTCCGCGGCGGGGCGTCCACCCGGGAGCACGTATCGACGAAGGCGCTCCCGTCGGGGGCGAACGAGACCTCGTGGTCGGCGTCCTCGGGCGTGAGGAGCGCGAGGTCGGTCCCGTCGGCGCGGACCCGGTAGAGGTGGCGGTAGTACGGGTCGCGGCCCGGCTCCCGCCCGCCGGCCGTGAAGTAGACCCGGTCCCCGTCCACGGCGACGAGGCTCCGCACGACCCAGTCGCCCGAGGTGACGGCGTTCAGCAGCCCCCCGTCCGCGCCGTGGCGGTACAGGTGCCCGTACCCGCTCCGCTCGGAGAACCAGAGGACCTCGCCGGTCGTCTCGTTGATGTTGACGTTCGGCCTCCCCCCGTAGTCGAGGTTCGACTCGAGGTAGGTCTCCCCGCTCTCGTTCAGCACCTCCTGCACCGCGCCGGAGCCGGGATCCTCCTCGAGGAGCCGGAGGATCTGCTCGCCGCGCTCGACGTACAGGGAGTGAACCTTCGTCCCGTCCCCACTCCACCACGCGAGCACGAACTCGCCCGCGTCCATCATCGAGGTGTGGGGCCAGGGCGCGTAATCGACCCGGACGGCCGTGCCGTTCGCGACGTCGACGACCACGGGCTCGTACTGCGCCACGTCCTCGCCCGGCATCGAGTAGCGATAGGTGTACGGGACCGGCCGGAGCGTTTCGTTCTCGGGCGAGTACTGGAGCAGGGCGAGCGGGGTCACGTTTCGCTGGNNCTGGTCGACCCGGAAGGTGCGGACCCGCCGAGAGTCCGGCGACCAGGCCGCGTAGGGCGTCACCGTGCCGTTCTCGCGGGCGCGGGTCACTGGCTCGCTCGAGACGTCCGCGACCCTCCCGTAGAAGTAATCCCTCGTCCCGTCCGCGGTTAGCGCCCGGACGGCGCCGTTCTCGAGGTCGCGAAGGGAGAGGTTGTCGCCGTCGAGGGAGAGGGCGAGGCGACCGTCGGGCGAGACCAGGTCGTCGTCGGCCGGCGCGACGGCCGGGCTCCGGTCACGGAGGGCGCCGTTGGCGAACTCCCAGCTCCGGTTGAACGCGGCGAACCGGATTGTCCCGTTCTCGCGCAGGTCGACGGCCGCGATGGGGAGAGCCGAGGCGTTGACCCCTTCGCCGGTTGCATCCGAGAGCGCCCTCGCCAGCCGTGCGTGGTCGAAGGCGGGTTGCCGCGTCCGGTTCCCGGGGTTCACCAGCACGAACTCTGTCCCGTCCCTCCCATCGCGCTCGTACCAGAACGACGAGGTGGTGCCGATCCAGTGTGGCTCGACCGAGACGTTGTAGATCGCGGGGACCACGCTCTGGGGGAGGAACTGCTCGGCCCGTGCGTAGTCCTCCGCATCGGCCCCCCCGGCCGGGGCCGCGCCGCCGAGCAACCCGACGAACGAAACGAGCGATCCCGGCCCCGCCCCGGCCGGGACGACGAGCAGCAGGACCATGGCGAATGCGAGAAAGCAGTCGATGCGCATGCGCGTGGATGGCGGTCCCTGGAAAAAAAGGATATGAAATGAATCGGAGGGAGGCCTCCGCCGTACGGGGCCTTCAGGAGAACCCGGCCGCCGTGTACCCCGTGTAGCCGCCGGCCGCGTTGTTGACGCAGTCGAACCCGTCCCGCTTGAGCAGGCTGCAGGCAAGGCTCGAGCGCTGCCCCGTCCGGCACATCACCACGAGCGGCCGGTCGACGGGGAGCTCGGGGTGGCGCGTCCGGAGGTCCGGGGCCGGGATGTTGATCGCGCCCTCGACGTGGCCCTCGGCAAACTCGTCGGGGAACCGGACGTCGACAAGCAGGGCTCCGTCCCCGAGCAGGGTGCGGACCTCGGCCGGCGAGAGCTGGGGCACCCGGTCGATCGGGTACCCGGCCGTCGCCCACGCGTGCGTCCCGCCCGCCAGGAAGCCGACGACAAGGTCGAGCCCGACCCGGCGGAGCATCACCACGGCCTCGCGGGCCTGGGCGGGGCTGTCGGCCACGAGCAGGATCTCGTTCTCGTGCGGGACCACCCACCCCGCGTACGTCGAGAAGTTCATCCCGAAGTCGACGTGGAAGCTCCCGGGGACGTGGATCCCGCCGAAGGCCGCGTAGTCGCGGCACGTCAGCACGACCGTCTCCTTTCGGGCGGCCTCGTTCCGGAACTCGGCCGGCTTCATCGGCCGGAGCCCGGGCAGGGTCCGGAGGAGGGCCGGGCCCTGCCGGTTGATCTCGCTGCACCGCGAGAAGTGGTCCGGCGCGGGCGGCATGTCCTTCGTCAGGGACGCGACGAACGCCTCGCGGCTCTCGTGCTGCAAAGCCGCGTTGAACCGGCGCTCGTACCCGATCGTCGAGTAGCGCATGGCGCCCATGGCCCGGCCGCAGAGCGAGCCGGCGCCGTGCGAGGGGAGGACCATGCAGCCGTCGGGGAGGGCCAGGACCTTCTCGTGCAGGCTGTCGTAGAGGTGCGACGCGAGCTCCTCGGCCCGCCCGGGAAAGAGGTCGGGCTGACCCACGTCCCCGACGAAGAGGGCGTCGCCCGTGAACGCCGCCACCGGGTCGTTCCCGCGGGAGGTGTCCGTGACCACGTAGGTCACGCCATCGGGCGTGTGGCCCGGCGTGTCGAGCACGTCGATCCGGAGCTCCTCGACCTGGAACTGCGACCCGTCGCCGACGGCCACGTGCTCGAAGGCGCAGTGCCCCGAGGCAGGGGCGACGATCGTCGCGTTCGCCGCCTCGCGGAGCTCCATGTGGCCCGAGACGAAGTCCGCGTGGAGGTGGGTCTCGAAGACGTGCGTGATCGCGAGATTGAGATCGCGGGCCGCGTCGAGGTACCGCTCCACGTCCCGGGACGGGTCGATAATGGCGCAGGTACTCTCTGCGCCGAGGAGGTAGGAACTCTGGGCGATCCCGGGGATGAAGAACTGCTGGATGAACACGTGTCACACCTCTATTCTGGTCCAGCATATACGTCGGCAGACAGATAAACGATCCGGGGTCGTGCCCCGGGTGTAGAGTCTCGAATTCATTTCACTCACACAACCACCCCTGTGCGTA
>DAEF01000035.1 GCA_002495225.1 Methanoregulaceae archaeon UBA288
TCCCCGGCACCTCCTCGCTCGGGCTCGTCGACGCCGTGCGCCGCAACCCCTCCCTCGAGTACGTCGTGGTCCGGCACGAGGGGAACGGGGCGATGGCCGCGTCGGCCCACTACAAGCTGACGGGGGTGCCGGCGGCCTGCCTGACCATCGGCGGGCCGGGGGCCACGAACCTCGCGACCGGCCTCTACGACGCGAAAGAGGACCACGCGGCCGTGATCGCGCTCGCGGGCCAGGTCGAGTTCCAGTACGCCGGGCCGGGCGGGTTCCAGGAGATCGACCAGGACGCCTTCTTCCGGCCGATCGCGGTCTACAACGCGACCATCCACGACCGGGCGAAGGCGGTCCAGATCGTGACCGCGGCCGTCAAGCACGCCCTGATCGAGCGCGGCGTGGCGCAGCTCTCGGTCCCGAACAACGTCCAGAAGCTCGCGTTCGACGCCCCGTACTGCCCGGGCGCGTCCTGCCTGCCCGAGACCGCGATCGCGCCGCCCGCGGCGGCCCTCGACCGGGCCGTCGCGGCGATCGCCGGGGCCGAGCGGCCCGTGATCCTGGCCGGGTGGGGCGCGTACACGCACGGTGCGTTCGTCCACGCGCTCGCGAAACAACTCTCTGCCCCGATCCTGACCACGTTCCGGGCGAAGGGCTTCCTGCCCGAGACGGCCGAGCTCGTGGTCGGGGTCCTGGGCAACCTTGGGCCCCCGGAGGCCCGGCAGTACGCGGAGGAGGCCGACCTTCTGGTCACGCTCGGCGTCGGGTTCTCGAAGCAGACGAACGTGCCCCTGGACCGGCCGATCGTCCAGGTCGACCTGGACCCGCTCGTGCTCGTCAAGACGCCGCAGACGATCGGGCTCTGGGGCGACTGCGGCGTCGTGCTGCCGCGCCTGCTCGAGCGTGTCCCCGGGCGGCGCGACGAGGCGCGGGAGGCGGCGATCGCGGCCGGCAAGGCGCGGTGGGCCGGGCAGCTCCGGGCCGAGGCCGGCGCCGGCCAGACGCCGCTCCGGCCGCCGTTCATCATGAAGGTGCTCTCGGACGTGCTGCCGGCGGACGCGGTGATCGGCCTCGACGTCGGCGAGAACGGCTGGTGGTTCGGCCGGAACTTCGTCTCCCGGGGCCAGCGCTTCGCCATGTCCGGGTACCTCGCGACCATGGGCTTCGGGTTTCCGGCCACGCTCGCGGCGAAGCTCGCCTACCCCGACCGCCCCGCGGTCTGCATCACCGGCGACGGCGGGTTCGCGATGGCCATGGGCGAGCTCGTGACCGCGGTCCGGCGCGATCTCGCCATGACCGTCTGCGTGCTCAACAACCACCAGTACGGGATGATCCGGCAGGAGCAGGCGATGGAGGGCTACCCGAACTTCGGGACGGACCTCGTGAACCCGGACTTTGCCGCGTACGCCCGGGCCTGCGGCGCGGACGGCGTGCGGGTCGCCCGGCCCGAAGAGCTCCGGCCCGCGCTCGAGAACGCGCTCGCCGCGGACAGGGTCGTGCTGCTGGACATCGAGACGGACCCGCGGCGGTTCCCGTGACCGACCCGGTCACGGTCTCGGGCCTGGTCGCCGCGCACCGCTGCCCGCTCCGGTACTGGCACGATCTCCAGCGGCCGCCCCGCGAGTCGGCGCGGTACGCGATCGCGAAGCAGATCGCGGCCCACCTCGGCCCTGGCCTCGACGCGGACCGCGTCTGGGACGAGGTCGTCACCGTGATGCCCGGGGTCGCTCCAACCGACCGGGCCCTGCTCGACGAGTGGGTCGCGGCCTGTCGCGCGAACCGCTGGCCCCGGCTCGAGCTCCGCGATCGCCCCGTGCGGTCCCAGCGGCTCGGCCTGGTCGGCCAGGTGGACTGGGTCGCGCCCGACCTCGCGTCCTGCGCAGTCGTCCGGGCGAGCAGGGCGCCGACGTTCGGCGTGACGGGCGCGGACCGGGTCCGCGCGGCCGCGTACGCGCTCTGCCTCGAGGAGGAGCGGGGCCGGCCGCTCGACGAGGTCACGCTCCTCTACGTTCCCTCGGGCGCGCTCCGGCGGTACGTCCCCCAGCCCCGGGACCGGCGGGCCGTGCTCCGGGCGCTCGCGGCGGCCCGGCGCGTGCAGGAGGGGCGGGTGCCGCCGAAACCGGCGGAGGCGCCGTGCGACCGCTGCCCGCACGGAGAGACCTGCGGAGGCGGGGCGCGGAGCGGCGCGGCGATCCTCTAGGCGGACTCGAGGAGCGTCCGTGACCGTATGTACTCGCCGACCGGCTCGCGGCTCGTGCCGACCACGAGCCAGCGCTCGTTGTCGTGCGCCTCGAGGACTCCGGCGGCCTCGACCGTCTCGCCCGCGAGCGCCTGGCCGGCGTAGGTGTGCGTGAACGAGAGGACCCGGGAGACCTCGGGATGGTCGAGGTCGTACACGGCCGGGACGTCGTAGGCAAGGGCGGCGTTGGTAACGGTGGCCTCGATCCGGGCCTTCCCGAGGACCGGGCCCTTCGGCACGGGTCGGGGGTCGATCGCATCGTAGTCGCGGGCGAAGAGGATGTCGAAGTACGTCCCGCCGACCTGCCCCCGGTTCCACTTACGGCCCTCGTGCAACCTGAACTCGTCGTACGCGAGCTCGGGCCGCCGCTTCGCGTAGACCCGGCGCCAGAGCTCCTCGGAGAGGTCGTCCGCGAGCCCCTCGCGGATCGCGTGCGGCAGGCGGGCGCGGGCCCGGTCGAAGGCCGCGCCGTAGACCACGAGGTCGATGTCCGAGCCCGGCCCCTCGAGGCCGACGAGGAGCGAGCCCGTGCAGCCGGCCGTGCCGGGCGCGAGCCCGAGCGCGTCCGCGAGCTGCCGGACCCGTTCGTCCCGGGCGAGGACGGAGGGGAAGACGGCGTCGGGCTTGTGGACGGCGGCGATCTCGCCGAGCGGGACCCGGTGGAGCAGGTCGAGGTACTGCGGCTTCTCGGTTGCCACGCGGGCGTAGGCCTCAGGAAAGTCGAGCTTGCGGTAGGCGACGCCCGTGGCTTGGCGGACCCGGTCGCCCGCGGGGTCGGGGACGTACCGGAGCACGCACCCGGCCCGCTCGGCGTTGTCGTACGCGGCGACCGCGTAGAGCCAGCCGTCCTCGTCCTCGACGAAGTCGCGCAGGCGCAGGGGCGGGTTCATCGGTTTTGGAAGAACGCGACCGCGTCCTCGATTCCTGCCCCGGGGCGGGTGATGGTCCGGTTGACAAGGTCGACCACGGTCGAGGGGATCCCGGGCAGCCGGCCCGCGTCGATCGTGAAGTCGCGGTAGCAGTGGACGTCGTTGACGGTCGCGGGCTCTGGGGCCCCGTGGGTGTTCGCCGAGGTGGCCGTGACAGGAGCGTCGAAGCGGGCCAGGAGCTCGGCCGCGATCGGGTGGGAGGGGATCCGGACCCCGACGAGCCCCGTTCCGCAGTGGAGCTGCGAGGGGAGGATCGGCCGGGCCTCGACCAGGACCGTGAACGGCCCGGGGAGGAAGCGGTCGACGAACTCCTCGGCGAGCGGGTTCAGGCGCGCGACCACGGCGAGCGTCTCGACGTCGGCGACCGCGATCGAGATCGGCTCCGAGAACGGGCGGTGCTTCGAGTCGTAGACCGAGCGGATCGCCTCGTCGGAGAGGGCGTCCGCGCCGAGGCCGTAGACGGTCTCGGTCGGGTAGACCACGAGCCCGTCGTGGTTGAGGACCTGGACGGCCCGGTCGATCTGGGCCACTCAGAACCGCCTCCCGCGGACCCGGTCGATGTCGAACCGGCCCGTGCTCGAGACGTGCATCACGGCGAAGACGCCGGCCTGGATCGGGTCGGTCACGACGAGGTCCGCGTGCTCGGGGACCGAGCCGGCCATGTTCAGCGCGATCACGGGGATCCCGGCCTCGCGCACCCGGTCGACTGCCACCGAGACGACGCCGCCCATGAGCGAACCGGCGAGCACCAGGATCGAAGCCCGGGGCAGGCGGGCCACCGCGTCGACCGCGGCCCCCAGGCTCTCCTCGCCCACGAGCGGGATCGTGTCGACCGAGATCCGTTCGCCCCGGATGTTGTGCCGGTCGGCCTCGTTCACAGCCCCGAGCGCGACCTGGGCGACCTGCGCCCCGCCGCCGATGATGATCACGCGCGAGCCGTAGATCATCGAGAACGGGTCGCACGTGGTCGCGGAGAGGACGTACGGGACCCGACAGAGGTCGGCGATCAGCTGCCCGTGGTCGACGGCGTCGTCCTCGTACTCGAAGTAGAGCTCGCCCTGCCCCGCGAGCGGCCCGGTCTCGAAGGTCTCCTGGTGGATCATCAGGATGTTCGCGCCGTGGTCGGCCACGACCGCCGCGATGTCGCGGAGCACCCCTTTCCGGTTCTCAGCGATCAGCCGGATGGCGTGGAGGGGCGCATCTCCGTCGGTCATTTCACGATCAGGTGGACACGGATCCGCATTCAGGCTTGTGGTGGAGAAAAAAAAGGAGGGATCAGGCCGGCGCCGGGGCGCTGTCGTAGATCAGTGCCGCGTACCGGGCCACGAAGATCGAGAAGGCCGGCGCGAGCGAGAAGAAGAGCAGGAACCCCAGGCCGAACGTGAGCACGCCGAGGATCGAGAGCACGATGACGACCGCGAAGAGCGCGACGTAGAGGACGATCAGGGCGACGATGTAGTCACCCCAGCCGATCCGGCCGATGTGCGCGAGGATCGCGCTGAAGTTGAAGGCCTCGCCGAACGAGTCCGTCCGCGCGAACCGGACCGAGGCGATCAGCGAGACGAGCGTGATCGCGATCGAGAGAACGAGCTGGACAAGGCCCAGCACGAGGCGAGTCCCATGGCCGCCCCAGAGGCTCCGCCGTCCATCGACACGTCCGGGCCCGAGACGACGCTGTACGGGATGAAGTACGCCAGGTTGACCGCCATCGAGAGGATGATGACCGGGATCGCGTAGACCAGCTGGACGATGAAGAGCTTGATCCCGTCGACGAAGACCGCGACCCAGTCCTGGGGATCCGGCGGTGTCCGCTCGCCGCGGTAGACGAGAAGCGTGTACCCGAGGAGGATGGGGAAGATGATCGTGCCGACGAGCAGGATCAGCCAGCGCGTCCATTGGCCGACGAGCGCCTCCTTCGTATACTCGAAAGAGTCGCTGAGCATTGCACCGATTTCCATTGCAGAGTAACCTCTGCAGATCCTCGACGACTGACTACTTCAGGATGACGAAATGTGGCGAAAAAAGGGTGGATCAGGCCGGCGCCGGGGCGCTGTCGTAGAGCAGGGTGACGTACCGGGCCCCGAAGATCGAGATCGCCGGGCCGATCACGATCGAGATGATCCAGCCGATGACCGGGATGATCCCGAGCACGGACGAGATGACGATGAAGACGGCCATCAGCACGACCAGGGCGATGATGTAGTCACCCCAGCCGATCCGGCCGATGTGCGCGAGGATTGCCCTGACGTTGAACGCCTCGCCGAACGAGTCCGTCCGCGCGAACCGGACCGCTCCGAGGGCGGCGAAGAGGGCGACGACGAGCGTTACGACGAGCAGGATCGGAATCCCGATCAGCATGGTTCCCACGCCCGCTGCCGCTGCCGCGTCAGAGCCCGACGCCATCATCGCGAGGGCTCCGCCGAAGAAGAGAAGGCCGACGATGATGACCGGGATCGCCCAGATCAGCTCGACGACGAAGAGCTTGATCCCGTCGATGAAGACGGCGACCCAGTCCTCCGGGTCGGGTGGAAACCTTTCGCCCCGGTAGACCCTGAGGATGTATCCGAGAATGATGGGAAAGACGATCGTGCCGATGAGCAGGATCAGCCAGCGCATCCACTTGTCGACCAGCGCCTCCTTCGTGTACTCGAAGGAGTCGCCGAGCATGGTACCGATGTCCATTGCAGAGTGTCCTCACCAGATACTCGTCTGCAAAGTATTTATACGATAATTGAAGCCGGCGAAAAATGGAGGTCAGGCCGGCGCAGGCACACTGTCGTAGAGCAGCGTGACGTACCGTGCCGAGAAGATGTAGAAGGCGGGCGTCAGGACCAGGAGAAGAAGCCAGCCGAGGATCGGGATGACGGACAGTACGACTGCGATCACCACGAGGGCGATGATCAGAACGACGAGCGCGACGATGTAGGGTCCCCAGCCGATCCGGCCGATGTGCGCGAGGATCGCCCTGACGTTGAACGCCTCGCCGAACGAGTCCGTCCGCGCTAGACGTATGGCACCGATCACCTCGAAGAGTGCGATGACGATCGCGAGCACCATGACGATCAGGAAGCCGACCATCATGGTGCCGAACCCCGCAGCCGATGCCGCGTCGGATCCCGAGTCCACCAGCATGAACGAGGCGCCGAAGAGGAGCGCGTAGATGACGATCAGCGGGATCGAGTAGACGAGGTTGACGACGAAGAGCTTGAGCCCGTCGATGAAGAGCCGGCCATAGTCGAGAAGGTCGGGTGCCGCCCGGGCCCCGCGGAAGATCTCCATCATGTAGCCGTAGATGATGAAGTTCACGATCGGGATGATGCTGACGATGATGAGGATGAACCACTTGACCCACTTCCCCATCAATCCCTCTTTCGTGTACTCGAGCGAGTGACCGAGCATCGTGCCGAAGTCCATAGTGAGAGTCACCTCTGAGTACGCTCTGACTACAAAGTATTTATACAATGGTTGTTGCCAAGGGGTTCCGGCGAGGGGGCCGCGAGAGACGCGGCTCGCTCTCCGCCTTTATCCCTTCCGGCGCCCAACCCGTCCTGATGAACGGCCCGGCCGATCTCGAGTTGCGTGCTGACGAGCTCCGCCGTCGGCTCGCGGGCCACGGGCTCTCCTCGTCCGAGCCCCGGCCGATCGACCGGGGGCTCCAGTTCCGGGTCGGAGACGCGGGCGTGGTCCGGCTGTACGCCCGGAAGGACGGGTCGGTCACGGTCGACGCCTCGCAGCTCCGCGATCCCGCCGTCCGCCTCCAGCTCCAGGGGCTCGCGGCCGACGCCGCGGGCGAGACGGCAGAGCCCGTGCTCCGGCTCTGGCCCCAGGTGGGTGCGGACGAGTCGGGCAAGGGCGACTACTTCGGCCCGCTCGTGGCGGCGGCCGTCCGGGTCGACGAGTTCGAGGCGGCCGGGCTCGCGGCCCGCGGCGTCCGCGACTCGAAATCGGTCCCGGACGACGAGGTGGCCCGGCTCGCGGCCACGATCGAGGAGGAGTGCGCCACCGCAGTCGAGGTACTGATGCCGGCCGCGTACAACGAGCGCTACGCGGCGCTCGCGGCCCGGGGGAAGAACCTGAACGACCTGCTCGCCGAGCTCCACGCCGCCGCCATCGGCCGGCTGGTCACAGAGGGCCCGGTCGGTGTCGTCATCGTGGACCAGTTCTCGGCCGCGGCCCGGATCGACGCGGTCCTCGCTGGCTGCTGCCCGGGCGTCCCCGTTGTCACCGAGTGCGGGGCCGAGGGGCGGGTCGCGGTCGCCGCCGCCTCGTGCGTGGCCCGTGCCCGCTTCCTCGCGGGGCTGGCCGAGCTCTCGGAGAAGGTCGGGGTCCGCCTCCCGAAGGGGGGATCGTCGCCGGCACTGGTGAGGTCGGCGCAGGCTGTCGCGGACCGGTACGGCATCGCCACCCTCGAACTGGTGGCCAAGGTCCATTTCCGGACCACCGCGCGGGTTAGGAAGGGCTGATATAGAAGGTCGACGAGAGTCATGCCGGGGGATTCTGAATGGACCGGTTCGAGACCTTCATGACCGGGTACCGGGAGCTGCACCACGCGGCGCGTGGCGCCGCCCTCGAGGACCTGGCGCCCGAGTGCCGCTGCCCCGAGTGCCCGACCTACAACGACTGCACCGAGGGGGCCGGCGAGCGGCTCTACTGCCTGGTCGGCCGATCCTTCGGCTGCGTGACCGAGAACCTCGGCTGCATCTGCCAGGACTGCCCGGTGTACCGCGAGCTCGGCCTGGAGCACAGGGACTTCTGCGTCAAGGGGCCCGAGGCGGCGCGGCGGTACGAGCGCTCCCTCCCATGACGGCCGACGAGGAGTGGTGGCATGGGCGCTTCGGCAAGCGCGAGGAACGGTACCGGCCGCTCTCGCACCTCGTGGGCCTGGTCGTCTACCTGGTCGTGCTGGCCGTGCTCAACCTGCTCGCGGGCGCCTACCCCGACTCGGTCTGGCACGG
Source organism: Methanoregulaceae archaeon UBA288 (assembly GCA_002495225.1). Classification (GTDB taxonomy): domain Archaea; phylum Halobacteriota; class Methanomicrobia; order Methanomicrobiales; family Methanospirillaceae; genus UBA288. The sequence continues at coordinate 8,112 of DAEF01000035.1, forward strand.
GCTCGTCGCGTTCCTGAACGCGACCGTCTGGGTCGTGGTCGTGCTGGCCGCGATCAACCTCTTTGCCGACCTCGTCCTCGGCCTCCCGTTCCCGACGAACCTGCCCGGACCGGTCCTCCGGGCCGTCGCGGCCGCCGCGACCGCCTGGTACGTCGTGCAGCTCCTCTTCGAGGTCGACCGGCTCTTCGGCCTCGGGGTCTTCCTCGCCCTCGCGCCGTTCGCAATCATCCTCTATGCCGCCGTCTTCCTGCTCGTGCTCGTCGGCGAATCCATCAGGCTCGTCACGGGCGAAAGGTGATCGGGCTGATCCCGGTCGCGGGATCCCTCCGGCGCACCGCCCCGAGCGCGAGTTCGAAAAGCACGACCTCGACCGTCGCGTAGGCCCGGGCGTCGCCCCGAAGGCAGCCGACCGCGGTCGTGCCGGCCCGGCCGGTCGCGGCGTGGAGGTGGACCACGGGCCGGCCCTCCTCCCGGGTCAGGTTCCCGATGCCGAGCACCTCGCGCCCGTCCGCGAACGCGGTCGCGACCGGTACCGGGGGAAACGCGAGCGTCTCGGGCCCCTCGACCATCCGGCCCGTCTCGAGCGCGCCGAGCAGGAGCACGAGCCCGGCCCCGACCTCCTCCTGTTCGGCCACCTCCGCGATCGCGGCGAGCGGGTCCTCGCCGTGGTCGACCCGGACCAGGAAGACCCGGCCCACCGTGCCCGACGCGTACTCCATCAGGGCTCCGTCCCGGCCGGCCGGAAGAGCACCTTGTCGACCCGGTTGCCGTCCATGTCCACGACCTCGAAAACGGTGCCGCTCCAGTCGAACCGGTCGCCCGTGACCGGCGTGCGCTCGAGGTGCATCATCACGAAGCCGCCGAGGGTCTGGTAGTAGCCGCGGTCCTCGCCGGGGAGCGGCGGCAGCGCGAAGCGGTCGCGGAACTCGTCGATCGGCATCAGCCCGTCGAGGAGCCAGGAGCCGTCGGGCCGCTCCACGGCCTCGGGCTCCTCGTCACGGACGTCGGGCAGGGACCCGACGATCGATTCCAGCAGGTCGTGAAGGGTCAGCAGGCCCTCGATGGAGCCGTACTCGTCGGTCACGAGGGCCACGTGGGTCGCGGCCACGCGGAACTGCTCCATCACCTTCAGGGCCGGCAGGGACTCGGGCAGGTAGAGCGGCTCGAAGATGGCGGCCTCGATGTCCGGCTGCCCGCCGACGGGAGTCTGCGCCCAGAGGCCCCGGACCGAGATCATGCCCTCGACCCGGTCCAGGCTGTCCCGGTAGACCGGGAAGAAGGAGTGGCCCGCCGCGCGCATCCGCGCCAGGTTCACATCGAGCGGGTCCTCGAGGTCGATCCCGACGATCTCGTGGCGCGGGGTCATGAGCGAGGCCACGCGCCGGTCCGAGAGGCGGAAGACCCGTGCGACGAGCTCCTGCTCCTCCTCGTCGAAGACCCCCGCCGTCGTCCCCTCCTCGAGCATCATCCGGACCTCCTCCTCGGTCACCGCCGGCTCGGCCCCCTCCTTCGCCCCGACCAGGCGGAGCACGATCTCGGTCGAGGCCGAGAGGAGCGCGACGGCCGGCGCCGAGACGATCGAGAGGATCTGCATGGGCCGCGCGACGCGGAGCGCGATCGGCTCGGGGTTGGCGAGCGCGAGCCGTTTCGGCACGATCTCGCCGACGACAAGGGTCAGGTACGTGATCAGCAGCACGACCAGGGCAAAGGCGATCGTGGACGCGTACGGCGCGAGGAGCGAAACGCGCCCAACGAACCCGGCGAGGGCCGTGGCGAAGACGGCCCCGCCGTACGCTCCCGAGAGGACGCCGATCACGGTGATCCCGATCTGGACCGTCGAGAGAAACCGGTTCGGCTCGGCCGCGAGCTCGAGGGCCGTGCCGGCCCGGGCGTCTCCGTTCTCGGCGAGGCCCTGGAGACGGTGGCGGCGGGCCGAGACGATCGCGAACTCGGACATGGAGAAGAGGCCGTTGGCGAGGATCAGGAGGCCGATGACCGCGGCCTCGAAGAGTCCGGCCATGGCTAGTGCCTCCCGCGCTGCACCTTCACAGTGGGAGAGAAGTGGTCGTATTTCGTAATAAGGTTTCCAGGAAAGTGAGAAGAGGGGCGCAGCGCCCGTCAGTCCCGGCGCAGCGCCCGCCAGCCGTCGGCGCACGCCTCGACGAAGAGCACGGGCCGCCCCAGGACGACGGCGGGCTTCGGCCCCTTGCCGTGGTCGCAGACGAGCCGGCCCGCGGTCACGGCCCGGCCGTCGGGGGTGACGATCTCGGCGACGCCGGCAGCGAGCGCCGCCTCCACCGTCGTTTCGCCGCCGAGCGCGCGGATCGAGCCGAGCTCGAGGTACCGGCCGTCGCAGCCGGTCGATGCGAGGCCGATCCCGGCGAGGGCGCCGATCACGCCGCCGCCGGTGCCGCCGAGCGGCTCGAGGAGGAGGCCCGCGTTCCGGGCGAGGTCGAGCGCCTGCTCCTGCGCCAGCACGCACCGCTTCGCGTCCTGGCCGAACGCGACCACGGCCGGAGGAACGGCGTTGGCGTCGACCACCGCGAGGCCCGGGTCCGCCCCCTCGGCGTAGCTGTCCAGCACGAGCTCCCGGGCGAGGCCGGCGAGCTCGTCGATCGCGTCGGCTTCGGCTCCGACGTGGAGCACGGCCGAGGAGTTGTGCGAGGTGTACGGGATCGCCGGGTCGACCAGGAGCTGGTGGCGGGTCACGCCCGCGACCGGGTACCGGGCTGCGATCGCGGCCGCTATTCCCCGGGCGAGCCGGCCCGTGCCGGGCGTCCCGGGCATGTCCGTGTCGTCGAGCGCGAGCAGGACGGTCATCGGTCTGGAGGGTCGACGCGCGGACGGGTATGCGTATCGATCGTGGCGACCGATGGTCCCGCCCGGTCGCCGACGCCAGGCCGGCAGAGGAGAGCGGTGCACGAACGGCGACGCCGGGCCGGTACGTTCCCGTTTCGAACCCATTATCCCCTCGCCCCGCCTACCCAGAGGCAATGGCGGACGAGGATTACGTCCACGCGACCTGCCACGCCTGCGAGGGGGCGGGATGCACGTACTGCGACTGCCGGGGGTGGGTCGAGGTCCGGCCGCCCGCGACGCTCTGCCCCAGCTGCGAGGGCGACTGCTGCATCTACTGCGGGTACACGGGCTGGGCCGGGCTCCGGCCGAAGTACGACGAAGAAGACGCCGACGTCCGGCGGTGCGACGCCCCCGACCGCTGCGACTGACCGCGCTCGCCGGCCACGATCGCTTTGATACGCCCACGGGTCGAGATCAGATCTATGCCCATAGTCACGATCCAGATGGCCGCCGGCCGCACGCTCGAGCAGAAGCGTCGGGTCGTCGAGGAGTTCACCGCGACGCTCGTCGCCGTCATGAAGGTCGACCCCGCCGACGTCACGATCCTGGTCCACGAACTCCCGCGCGAGAGCATCGCCAAGGCCGGGGTGCTCCTCTCGGAGCGGTAGGGGGGGTGCGTCCCGCCATGTCTTCGTTCTCCGGCCTCTCCCACGTCGCGCTCGCGACGGGCGACATGGACGCGACCATCCATTTCTGGCGCGACCTCCTCGGCTGCCGCCTCGTGGGCCGGCTGGGCCGCCCGGGCCAGCGGGCCTACTTCTTCGACGCGGGGAGGGGCACGCTGGTCGGGTTCTTCGAGTGGCCCGGCACCCAGCCGATCCCGGAGAAGGACGTGCAGGCGCCCGTCGCAGGGCCGTTCGCGTTCGACCACGTGGCCCTCGCCGTCGAATCGCTCGAGGACCTCTTCCGCCTCAAGGACCGGTTCGCCGCCGCCGGCGTTTCGGCCTCGGACGTGACCGACCACGGCTTCCTGTACTCGGTCTACCTCCACGACCCGAACGGGGTCACGGTCGAGTGCTGCTGCGCGGCCCGCGGGGTGGACTTCGCGCAGGCCCCCGTCGCGGTCGAGAAGGAGCCGACCGCCGTGGCACAGCTCGGGGCCGACCCGGATTCGGCGGCGTTCCCGGCGCCGACCGGGCACCGCGACTGGCCGGTCGTTCCCGGGACCGGGTACCGCGCGTTCGTCCGCGACTGACCCGCCCTCACGGGGCGGGGCTTACGCAGCGGGGAGGGTGTCGTCGGGGATCTCCTCGATCACGGGCAGCAGGTGGACCACGACCCCGTGCTCGTTCCGGATCGGGGAGATCGTGACCCGCCCCGACATGAGGCTCCCGTCTTTTCTCCGGTAGCGCTTCCTGAACCGGGCCACGGGGGCCTCGCCCGCCAGCACCCGCCCGGTCTCGGTGAGGCTGAGAGGCACATCCGCCGGGTCCGTCACTGACGAGAACGGCCGGCCGACCAGTTCCTCCTCGGCGTAGCCCAGCATCCGGCAGAGGGCCGGGTTGACCGTCTGGAACCGGAGATCGGGCCCGACCACCGCGATCCCGAGCGGGATCTGCTCGAAGAGCCGCCGGAACCGCTGCTCGCTCAGGCGTAGTTTCTGTTCAGCCATCTTACGGGGGGTCACGTCCGTGGCGATCGCCTCGATCGCAACGGGCCGGCCGTCGTCTCCGGTGACCAGGACGTTCCGCTGGTTGACCCAGCGGGCCTGCCCGGCCCGGTCGACGATCTGGAATTCGTAGGACATGGGGACCGAGCCCGCGACGAGGTCGTCCCACATCCTCTGGAAGTACTCCTGCGACTCGGGATGGATCAGCCGCCAGAGCAGACCCGGCTCCGCGTAGAACTCCTCGGGCGTGTACCCGGTGAGGTCGACCGAGGCCCGGCTCATAAACGAGTACGCCCCGTCGGGGAGCGACATCCGGTAGACCAGGTCCTTCGCGTTGTCCATGAGCCGCCGGAACTGCTCCTCGCCCCGCCGCAGGTTCCGCTCCGCCTGCCGCCGCAGGACGGCCTGCCGGATCCCGTTGGCGAGCTCCGCGTACTGGGCCGACAGGTCCCCGCCCTTCTGGACGTAGAAGTCCGCGCCGTTGTTGATGGCCGCGATCGCGACCTCCTCGCGTCCCCGGCCCGTGAAGAGGATGAACGGGATCTCCCCGAACTCGCTCCGGACGGCCTTCAGGAACGAGATGCCGTCCATGCCGGGCATCTGGTAGTCGGAGACGATCGCGTCGCAGGGTCGATCCCGCAGGGCCTCGAGGGCAGCAGGCGCCGAGGAGAAGGGGACCACCCGGAGCTGTCCGCCCCGCTCGAGAAAGAGGCGCCCGAGCTCGAGCTCGGACGGCTCGTCGTCGACAAACAGGACGGTGTGCACGGCGGAGATCCCTCTACCATGTTCCGGCACTCAGTTTTATTAAAAGAAACGGTTCTGTCCGGGGCGCCGGGGACTAACCCGTGCGCCGGCCCGAGAGCGAGAGCGGGTCGAGCCGGACCACGACCGTCGCGGCGAGAGCACCGTCGGGGTACGCATCGGGGACGGCACCGGCGTACTTCCGCGCGAACGCGTCGAGGGCGGAGCGCCGCTCGGCCGAATCCGAGACCACGACGCACCGGCCGGTCCCGGCGACCGAGTCGGCGCGCATGCCCGTGGCGCAGGCCGTCTGGCCCACAACGACCGTCGCTCCGGCGTCCGCGACGAGGCCGGCGCGGGGATCGGCCCGGAGCAGGTCGAGCTTGCGCCCCGCCGCGGCCATGTGGAGGTAGATCGCGCCCTCCGCGATGGCGACGCAGAGCGGGACTGCGTACGGCGTGCCGCCGTCGTTCAGGGCGAGCACGAGGTACGGGGCGTCGGAGAGCACGCCCCGGCACCAGGCGAGGTCCGTCACGGTTTTCCCGGGCCGGCGCATGGTCGGGGTGGGCACGGACTACACCTTGAAGGTATCGCGGACCGAACAGATCGGGAGAGCATGACGGGGACCACGGACGGAAAGGGCCGCGCTGCGGGGAGGGGGGCCGGATGACGTTCCGCTTCGCCCACCTCGCCGACCTCCACGTCGGGGCCTGGCGCGAACGCGCGCTGGCCGAGACGAACCTTTCGGCGGTCCGGGCGGCGTTCGAACGGTGCATCGAGGAGCGGGTCGACTTCATCGTGATCGCCGGGGACCTCTTCGACGCGACCCTGCCCGACATGGCCCACGTGCGCGAGACGGCCGACCTCCTGCGCAGGGTCGGCGATGCCGGGATCCCGGTCTACGCGACCTACGGCTCGCACGACTACAGCCCGAGCGCGACCTCGGTGATCGACGTGCTCGAGGCCTCGGGGCTCTTCACGAAGCTGATGGCCTCCGACCTCGTGGGCGAGGGGGACGAGGCCCTGATCCGGCCGCGGTTCTTCGTCGACCCGGCGACGGGCGCGAAGCTCGCGGGCCTCTCGGGCCGGCAGCGGTCGCTCGAGCGGGAGTACTACCGGCGCCTGGACCACGCGTACCTCGAGGCCGAGCCCGGGTTCAAGGTCTTCGTCTTCCACTCGGCCCTCGACGAGGTCCTGCCCGAGCACGACCTGCACGCCGAGTCCATGCCGCGCTCGTTCCTCCCGCCGGGGTTCGACTACTATGCGGGCGGGCACATCCACACGCGGATCGAGTCGGCCGTCCCGGGCGGGCGGGGCGTCCTGGCGTACCCCGGCCCCCTGCTCGGCCACCAGTACGGCGACCTCGAACGGGCCCGCGACGCCCCGCGGGGGTTCTTTATCGTGACCGCGGACGAGAGCGTGACCGACCTCTCGTTCGTCGAGGTCCCGCTGCCGCCCGTGGTCCTCCACGACCTTCCGGCCGAGGGGCGAACGGCCGGGGAGGTCGCCTGCTCGCTCGACGAGGCGGTCGCCTCGCGCTCGCACGAGGGCGCGATCGTGCTCGTCCGGGCCCGGGGCCGGCTCGCGGCCGGCGACCCGCGCGAGATCCCGTTCGGCGCGGCCCGCGAGGCGCTCGAAACCCAGGGGGCGCTCTGCGTCAAGCTGAGCCGGAGCGGCCTTGCCGGCCCGGCACGGCACCGGATCCGGGGCGACGGGGCCGAAGCCAAGCAAGAGATCGAGGCGCGGGTAATCGCCGACCGCTGCGCGGGCTTCGAGCCCGACCCGGCCCTCGACGACCAGGTCCGCGCACGGGTCGCGGCCGCGTTCGAGGGCGGGGCCGGCACAAAGACCGGCCGGCGGGTCCTCGAGGCTGTCGCCGTCGAGCCGGTTGACGGGGAGGCCGTCCGGGCCTTCGCGAGCCGGGTCCGCGAGCGGGCCGGCGCGGTGCTTCCCGGGCTCGAGGAGGAGCGGTGAGGCTCGTCCGGCTCGCCCTCTCGAACGTCCGGTCGTACGGCCCCGGGCCGACCGTGGTCGAGTTCGGCGACGGGATCACCCTCTTCTGGGGCGAGATCGGCTCGGGCAAGTCGACCCTGCTCGCAGCGCTCGAGTTCGGGCTCTTCGGCCTCGGCGACATCAAGAACACCCACCTGCTCCGCCACCGGGCCGCGCGGGGCGAGGTCGCGGTCACGTTCGCGGCCGGCGGGTCCGAGTACACGGTCCACCGGGCGCTGGTCCGGGGCGGGCGCAAGGGGGACGTGCGGCAGGTCGAGGGGTGGATCGAGGCCGACGGCGAACGGACCGACTACTCGACCACCGAGCTGAAGGCCCGGGTGCTCGAGCTGCTCGGGTTCAACGAGCGGCCCGACCCGAAGGCGGCCTCGCGGATCTACCGCTACGCCGTCTACACGCCGCAGGAGGAGATGAAGCAGGTCCTCCTGCTCGGGCGCGAGGAGCGGCTGGACATCCTCCGCCGCGCCTTCGGGCTCGAGCAGTACCGCCACGCCCGCCGGAACGTCGAGGAGCACCTGGTCCGGTCCGTGATCGCGCCCCGGCGCGAGGTCTACGCTGCGGTGCCCCGGGACCTCGCGAGGGTCGAGGAGGAGGAGCGGGAGCTCGAGGCGGACGCCGACCGGATCGCCGGGGAGCTGGAGGGGGCCGAGAACGCGATCGCCATGATCGAGGAGCGGAAGGCCGGGCTCGCGAGAGAGATCGTGCCGCTCGCCGGGGCCCGGGCCGCGTTCGACCGTGCCGAGGGCGAGCTCGCCGCGCTCGACCGGGTGATCGGGGCCGACGAGGTCGAGGCGGCCCGGCTCCGGGGCGAGGTCGCGCGGTCGGAGGCCTGGGTCGGCGACGCCGGCGACGAAAGCCGGTTCGCCGCGCTCGCCGAGGGCTACGCCCGGTGGGAGGCACTGGCCGACGAGCGGTCCCGCCTCCGCGACGCCGCAACCGGGCACCGGTCGCTCGAGCAGGAGGCCCGGGCCCTCGAGGCCGCGATCGCCCAGGAGCGGGAGCGGCTCGAGGGGCGTCGCGAGGCGCTCCGGGCCCAGCTCGGGGCCGCGGACCCCGGGGCCGTGCTGGTTGAGCTCGACGCCGAGGCGGCCCGCATCGGGCAGGAGGAGGCGAGGCTCGAGGCCGCCCTCGCCCCGGAGGCGCAGTTGGCCGAGGAGACGGGGCTGTACCGGCAGTACCGCGGGACGGCCGAGGCGAAGGCCGTGGCCGCAGAGCGAAAGGCGGCGCAGGTGATCGCCGATGTGGAGGCGCTCGCGGCGATCGGCGAGGGGGCGTCCTGCCCGACCTGCCGGCAGACGCTGACGGCGGACCACCTCGCGATGATCGGAGCCGACGCCGAGGTCGAGGCGGCCCGCGCCCGGGCCGAGGCCCGGGAGTTCCGCGAGCGCCTCGACGGGATCGACCGGGAGCTCGCCGCGCTCGAAGAGCAGCGCCTCCTCTTCGAGAAGGTCCGCCGGGACCTCGTCTTGGTGCGCAACGAACGCTCCCTGCTCGAGGGGCGGCGGCGCGAGCTCGAGCAGCGCCGGGCCGAGCGCGCCGCCGTCGCCGCCGAGTGCTCCGCCCTCGCCCGCCGGATCGAGTGCGGCGACTTCGCGCCGGGCGAGCGCGAACGGCTCGCGGCGACCACGGTTCGGCGCGACACGCTCGCAGCGGACGCGGCCCGCTACGCCGAGGTCGAGGCCGCTGCGGCCGCGCTCGAGGCCGACGGGGTGGTCGCGGCGTACCGGGCCGCGCTCGCCCGTCGCGAGGCCCGCGAGGAGGCCGCCCGTCGGCGAACCTACGCGGAGACGGCGCTCACAGCGGTCGTCGGGCGGCTCGAGGCGCGGCGGGCGGAGGCCGAAGGGGGGCGCGGGGAACTGGCGTCCCTCGCGGAGGCGGTCCGGCGCCTCGCCGAACTCGAGGCGTCGCTCGCCGAGTTCGCCGGGCGGTCCGCCGCGGCCGAACAGGAGCGGACCCGGCACGAGGTCGACCGGGCCCGGACGGCCGAACGGCTCGCCGCCGCCCAAGCGGAGCGCGCTCGCCTGCTCGTTCTCGAGCGCCGGCGGCAGTACCTCGGCGAGGTCCAGCGCTGGCTCACGGCGCACCTGGTCCCCGCCATCGCCGAGATCGAGGAGGAGGTCTTCGAGCGGATCCGGTTCCGCTTCGAGGGGCTCTTCGCCGACTGGTTCGCGCGGCTCGTCGAAACCGACGACCTGGAGGCCCGCGTGGACGAGACCTTCTCGCCCATGCTCCGCTCGGGCGAGTACGACCTCGACCTCGACCTCGACTCGCTATCGGGCGGGGAGCGGACGAGCCTCGCGCTGGCGTACCGGCTCGCCCTCAACACCATGGTCCGCGAGGAGGCCGGGATGGGGCGCGAGAGCCTGCTCGTCCTGGACGAGCCGACCGACGGGTTCTCGTCGGGGCAGCTCAACCGGCTCCGCGACATCCTCGCCGAGACCGGGTGCGACCAGACGATCATCGTCTCGCACGAGCAGGAGCTCGAGGGGGTCGCGGACCGGGTCTACGGCGTCTCGAAGGAGCGCGGCGTCTCGACGGTCGCGCCCCTCTGAGCCGTCCGGCTAGGGGCGCCGCGCCCGGAGCAGGTAGAAGTACTCGCCGTACGGCTCGACCGACTCGACCTCGAACCCGGCCTCGCCGATCAGGGCGGAGGCCTCCTCCTCGGAGAGCCTGATCTCGACCGGCGGCCCGAAGAGGTCGCCGTGCCGGATCGTCTCCTCCTTCTTCCAGTCCAGGCTCGCCAGGAGGCCCCCGGGCTTGAGGGCGGTCATCGCGTGCCGGAGGACAGCGCCGGGCTCGGGAAAGTCGTGCAGGCAGATGCCGAAGAAGACCAGGTCGATACAGCCCTCGCAGAGCACGAACTCTTCGCCCGTGCCTGCCCGGATCCGGATGTTCTCGATCCCCTCCTCCTCGGCCTTCTCGTGGAGGCGGTTCAGCCTGCCGACCGACGAATCGAGCGCGTACACGATCCCCCGCGGCCCGACCATCCGCGCGGCCGGGAGGGTGAAGAACCCGTCCCCGGACCCGATGTCGGCCATTACCTGGCCGGGTCCGAGCCCGAGGCCCGCGAGGATCGCCTCGGGGTCCTGCCACTCGCGCCGTTCGACATCGTCGTGCTCTTGCATACCCTCCTGTACCGGCCCGGTCCAATATCAAGGTGTGGCGGCCTAGAATGAATTGATATAGGGTATAGTGTCAAACTAGCCAC
>DAEF01000108.1 GCA_002495225.1 Methanoregulaceae archaeon UBA288
AGTCGAAGACCAGTGCAATACCGATGATCAGGACGATCAGTTCAACGGGTGGACCCGGCATCCACCGTGTACTCTGTCAGGAGAGCACATCAAGGATCGTGTCCCGGTGAGACCCGGTCCGGACCGGGGGACAGGGCCGGCACAGTGCCCGCCTCACCCGGGCGGTTCGGGCCGGGAGCTGTGATAGAACCGGCAGTGCTCGCTGATCGGGCAGACCTCGCAGCGAGGGCGACGGGCCGTGCAGACCGACCGGCCGTGCGCGATGAGGAGGTCCGTGACCGGCCCCCAGCGCGACTGCGGAAGGCAGGAGACCAGGTCCCGCTCCACGCCGGCCGGGTCCGCGCGCTCCGACAGGCCGATCCGCTGCGCGAGCCGGAGGACGTGGGTGTCGACCGCGACCCCCTCGTTCCGGCCGAACGCGTGGTAGAGCACGATGTTGGCCGTCTTGNNCGCCATGCACGCCGGCACCTCTCCGCCGAACTCGGCGACGAGCATGCGCGCGGCCCCGAGCAGGTGCCGGGCCTTGGCGTGGTAGTAGCCCGTCGGCCGGACGATCGCCTCGAGCTCGGCACAATCGGCGCCCGCGAGCGCTTCCGCCGTCGGGTACGCGTCGAAGAGCGGGCCGCGAAGGGCCCAGACCTGTTTGTCCGTGGTCTGGGCCGAGAGGATGGTCAGGACCAGCACCTGGAACGGGCTCGAGAAGAACGGTTCGGGGTCGCAGGCGTGCGGGTAGCACGCCGCGAGCGCATCGAAGATCTGGGAACAGGTCGCGTCGTCCATGGCCGCACCCGGCAACGAGAGATGGGGTAGGGCAGATTCGAACTGNNGGACCAGGCTACCCTACTACCCCGGCTCAGAACCGTTGGCGTCGGACGGGGAAAAGCGTTCTGATGCCGCGCGCCCTCAGAGCGGGAGCGGCCGGCAGGCTTCGTGGGCGACGATCGTCCCCTCGAACGCGCCGTCGATGATCGCGTCCCGGATCCTGCCCGGCTCGCGCCCGTCGAGCACGACCATCGGGATCCCGGACCGCTCCACGATCTTGGCCGCGACCAGGTCGATCACCGTGTTCGAGCCCGCGCCCATCCGCTCGCGGCTGACGAGCGCGAGCAGCTCGGCCGGGGTCATGGTCCCGTACCGGGTCGCGGCCGGGTCCTTCTTCGGGTCGGCCGTGAAGATCCCCGGGACCGAGGTCGCGTTGACCAGCAGGTCGGCCCCGACCTCCTCGGCCAGCACGGCCGCGACCGCGTCCGTGGTCTGGCCGGGCGCGACCCCGCCCATCACCACGACCCGGCCGGCCACGCCGCACTCCTTCGCGGCGGCATAGGTCTCGGGGACCCTCGGGTAGGCCGCGTTGCCGAGGGCCGCGATCAGGAGCCGGGCGTTGAGGCGCGTGACCAGGATGCCGAGCTCGTCGAGGGTCGCTTCGTCCGTGCCGAGCGCGCGGGCCGCGCCGATGTACCGCCGCGCCTCGCCGCCGCCGCCGACCACGACGTAGACCCGGGCCCGCTCTGCCAGCTCCGCGAGGACCGCGGCGTAGGCAGCGAGCGCGTTCGTCTCGAGGGAGGGGATCAGCACCGAGCCCCCCAGGGAGAGCACGATCGTCTTCGGGGCCCGTCCTCCGGGCAATGGCGCGGCAGACGTCATTCCGAGAAGTTATTGGCTTGGACGACCTGATATACCTGTTGCGATGTACCGCTGTCCGTCCTGCGGCTCCTGCGAGATCTACCCGGTCGCCGGGGGCTATATCGGCCAGGTCTATCTCTGCAAGGCCTGCGGCTACCGGGGCTCCCTGGTCCTCGAGGCCGAGGACGAGCCCGAACGGGACCTGGATTAATATAGCTGGGGCGCCCTTCCGGGATCGGTGGCGACCATGCACGAGGCACAGCTCTACACCGGGAACCCGGACGGCACCACGGACTGCCGGCTCTGCAACCACCGGTGCCACATCGCCGACGGTCGCGCGGGCAAGTGCGGCGTCAGGCAGAACCGGGGCGGCGTCCTCTACTCGGCCTCGTACGCGCGGGTGAGCGCCGAGAACGTGGACCCGATCGAGAAGAAGCCGCTCAACCACTTCCTGCCCGGCACCCTCTGCTACTCGCTCGGCTCGGTCGGGTGCAACTTCACGTGCGAGCACTGCCAGAACTGGCAGCTCTCGCGCGCGGGGGACGCGGTCGACTCGCTCCCCGAGCTCCCCCCGGACGACGCGGTGAAGCGCGCCGCCGCCTCCGGCTGCGCCTCGGTCTCGTGGACCTACAACGAGCCGACCATGACCTTCGAGTACACGATGGACATGGGCCGGCTCGCCCGCGAGGCCGGCCTCGGCACGGTCTACGTCACGAACGGGTTCATGACCGAGGAGGCCGTGGACGCGCTCGCGCCCATGCTGAACGCGTTCCGGGTGGACCTGAAGTCCTTCGACGACGGCTTCTACCGGAAGGTCTGCGGCGCGCGCCTCGAGCCCGTGCTCGCCTCGACGGAGCGGGCGCGCGAGGTCGGGATGCACGTCGAGACGGTCACGCTCGTGATCCCGGGGCTGAACGACTCGCCCGAGGAGACGGACGCCCTGGTCCGCTGGGTCGTCGAGCACCTCGGCCCGGACACGCCCATGCACTTCACGCGCTTTCACCCCGACTACCGGATGCGCGACCGCCCCGCGACCCCGGTCCGCCTCCTCGAGCGGATCTACGAGCGGGCGAAGGAGCTCGGTTTGCGCTACCCCTATCTCGGGAACGTGGGCGGCCACAAGTACGAGAACACCTGGTGCCCGGTCTGCAACAACCTGCTGATCGAGCGCACCCTGATGCAGGGCCGGGTCCGCGGGCTCGACGAGGGCCGCTGCCGGCAGTGCGGCGAGGCGATACCCGTTGTCCGGTCCGTGCCGCTCCCCTGAGAAGCCCGCCCCCCGCGAGGCGCATCGCTTCCTCGTGGACCGGATGCTCGGCCCGCTCGTCCGGTACCTCCGGTTCATGGGCTACGACACCCTCGCGGCGACCGAGCTCGGCCCGGGGGGGCCGCGCGAGGACTCGGAGCTCCTCCGCCTCGCGGCGACCGAGGGGCGGGTCCTGCTCACCCGCGACCGCGAGCTGGCGAGCCGGGGCGGGCTGCTCGTCGACGGCGACGACGTGCTCGGGCAGGTCGCGGCGCTCTTTCGGGCCGGCCTGGTCGAGCCCGTGCTCCGGCTCGACCGCTGCTCCCGCTGCAACACCCTCCTCCGCCCGGCGCGGCCCGACGAGACGGCGGCCGCCACCTACCTTCCCGCGGACCACGCGAGCCGCACCGTGGTCTGCTGCGACACCTGCGGCCGGCTCTACTGGGCCGGTTCCCACGCGGACCGGCTCGCGGAGCGGCTGGAGCGGGCGTCCGACCGGAACGGGTGAGAGTGCGTGTCAAGGTATATACGGCCCGGTCCGACACTATAAGCGACCGCGGAGGACAGGTGCATGACCGGAGCAGAGTCGGGCGAGGGAGGACCGGCGGACCTCGCCATCAACCGGGAGCTGAGCTGGATCGAGTTCGACCGGCGCGTGCTCGACGAGGCCCTCGACCCCCGCCACCCGCTCCTCGAGCGGATCAAGTTCCTGTCGATCTTCGCGAGCAACCTCGACGAGTTCTTCATGATCCGGGTGGCCGGGCTCCGCCGGCAGCTCGCCGAGGGCATCGTCGAGGCGCCGCCCGGCGGCGCGAGCCCGGGAGAGCAGCTGGCCGCGATCCGGGCGGCGCTCGACCCGCTCCTCCGGACGGCGCAACAGTGCTGGGCCGACGACCTCTGCCCGCGACTCGACGCCGCCGGGATCGGCATCCGCCGCGTCGCCGAGCTCGGCCCGGAGGCGCGGGCGCGGCTCCGCGCCCTCTTCGAGGCCGAGATCTTCCCGGCGCTGACCCCGCTCGCCTTCGACACCTCGCACCCGTTCCCGTTCATCTCGAACCTCTCGCTCAACCTGGCCGTCGAGGTCCGCGACGCCGACTGCGGCGACCGGTTCGCCCGGCTCAAGGTCCCGGTCGGGCCGTACCCGCGCCTGGTCGAGGTCACGGCCGGCACGCCCGGGGACCGGCGCGAGTTCGTCTTTCTCGAGGACCTCTGCGCGGCGAACGCGGACCTGCTCTTCCCGGGGCTGGCGGTCGTGGCCGTCTACCCGTTCCGGGTCACGCGGAACGCCGACCTGGAGATCGAGGAGGACGAGGCCGACGACCTTCTGGCCGCGGTCGAGGAGTCGGTCGGGCTCCGCCGGACCGGCGCGCCCGTCCGGATCGAGGTCGACGAGTCCATCCCCGGGCCCCGCTGCGAGTTCATGGCCCGGCAGCTCGGGATCGCGACGGACCAGGTCGACCGGCAGCGGTCGCCGCTCGGCCTCGCCGACCTGATGCAGCTCGCGTCCCTGCCCCTGCCGGGGCTGCGCGACCCGCCGTTCTCGCCGGCCGTCCCCCCCGCCCTGGGCCCCGAGCAGGACCTGTTTGCCGCGATCCGCGGCGGCGACGTCCTCCTCTACCACCCGTACGACTCGTTCGCGCCCGTCCTCTCCTTCCTCCAGAACGCGGCGCGGGACCCGGACGTGCTCGCGATCAAGATCGCGCTCTACCGCGTCGGTCAGAACGCGCCCGTGGTGGACGCGCTCATGGAGGCGCGCGAGAACGGGAAGCAGGTGACGGCCCTGATCGAGCTCAAGGCGCGGTTCGACGAGGAGAACAACATCGGGTGGGCCCGTGCACTCGAGCGGGCCGGCGTGCACGTGGTCTACGGGCTGGTGCACGTGAAGGTCCATGCGAAGGTCTGCCTCGTGGTCCGGCGCGAGCAGGGCCGGCTCGTCCGCTACCTCCACCTCGGCACGGGCAACTACAACGCGACCACCGCGCGGGTCTACACGGACCTCGGGCTCTTCACCTGCCGGCCCGAGCTCGGGGCCGACGTCACGGACCTCTTCAACTACCTGACCGGGTACGCGCGGATCGAGTCCTACCGCTCGCTCCTGGTCGCGCCGGTGACGCTCCGGGCCGGGATCCTGGACCGGATCGAGCGCGAGATCGACCGGCACCGGGCCTCGGGCGACGGCCGCATCGTCTTCAAGATGAACGCGCTCGTCGACCGCGAGTGCATCGCGGCCCTGTACCGGGCCTCGCAGGCGGGGGTCCGGGTCGACCTCCAGGTGCGGGGGATCTGCTGCCTGCGCCCCGGCGTGCCCGGGGTCAGCGACCAAATCACGGTCTCCTCGATCGTCGGCCGGTTCCTCGAGCACGCGCGGATCTACTACTTCCGCAACGGGGGAAACGAGGAGGTGCTGGTCGGCTCGGCGGACCTGATGCCCCGGAACCTGGACCGGCGGGTCGAGGTGCTCTTCCCCCTCCTCGACCCGGCCGTGCGCGATGCGGTGGTCCACCAGATCCTGCTGGTCCACCTCCGCGATACGGCGCAGGCACGCCTGCTCCAGCCCGACGGGACGTACGCGCGGGCCGAGCCGGAAAACGGTGCGGCCCCGCTCGACACGCAGGCCTGGATGGTCGAGCACCGCGGCGCGTGGTGGCCCTCCCGCGCCGCCTGCACCGATGCCGCGCCCGCGCCGCGAACCCGGCCGGAGGGGGCATGACGGCGAAGACGCGGGCCGATCAGGGCTACTGCCTCTTCCTCGCCGAGCGGATGCTCGACCTCGTGCCCCGGCTCCGCGACGAGATCGACGGCGTCCGGAACGGGGAGGACGTCGAGGCCGTCCACCGCATGCGCGTCGCGAGCCGCCGGCTCCGCGCGGTCCTCCCGCTATTCTCCGGCTGCACCGGGCGGCGCGAGCTCCGGCGCTGGCGGCGCGAGCTGCGGCAGGTCACGCGCGCCCTCGGCGCGGCCCGGGACACGGACGTCAGGATCGACTTCGTCCTGGCCTTCGCGGCCCGGCTCCCCCGGGCGAGCGAACCGGACGGCCGAAACGCGGCTCCGCCCGCGGCGGGCCTGTTCCCGCCGATCCGCGCCCTGCTCCCCCGCCTCGGGCTCGAACCCGAACGTCGCCGCGACCTCGAGGACGCGCTCCCGGCCGGCCCGGGCCCGGCGGACCAGCAGGGGATCGCATGCCTCCTGCTCCGCCTCGTGCAGCAGCGCGAGGCCCTGCAGCCCGGCGTCGTCGCGGCCATGGACCGGCTCGAGGAGCGCCGCCTGCTCGACCGCTTGGCCGACCGGGCGGGGAGGGCCGGGGCCCGCGCCCGGGACGCCGGTGCCCGGGCCCGGTCCGCGGCCGCATTCGAAGCCGCGCACGGGCACGCGCGGCTCCGCTGCGACGAGGTCCTCTCCCTCGCCCCGGCCCTCCGCGATCCGACCCGCGTGGCCGAGCACCACGCGATGCGCATCGCGACAAAGCGGCTCCGGTACACGCTCGAGACCTTCGCGCCGCTCTACGACGACGGGCTGAAGGCCGAGCTGAAGGCGCTCCGGCGGCTGCAGGAGGCCCTCGGGCGTCTCCACGACTGCGACGTCTGGATCGCGGAGCTCCCGGTCTTTCTCGAGGAGGAGCGCGCCCGGGCCCGCGCGTACTTCGGCCACGACGCCTGCCTTTCCTCGATCGAGCCGGGGGTCCTCCAGCTCCTGGCGGACCGGACCGCCGCGCGGGCGCGGCTCCACGCCGCGGCCCTCGCGGACTGGGAGGAGCTCGAGCGCGACCGGTACGTCGAGGGCCTGATCGACCGGCTCGCCGCNNCCCGCCGCTCCCGCTCCGCTCCATCGCCGAAGGGACTGAGACGGCCAGGATCGCCCTGATCGCCGACGTCCACGCCAACCTCTCCGCGCTCGACGCCGTCGCGAGGGACGCAGCCGCCAGGGGCGCGCAGGCGTTCATCAACGCCGGCGACAGCGTCGGCCCGGGCGGCGACCCCGACGAGGTCGTGCGCCGGCTCGTCGCGCTCGAGTCGGTCGACATCAGGGGAGGCTCCGACCGGAAGGCCGTGCGCCTGGTTCGGGGACGGAACCCGGACCGGCGCGGGAGCGGCTCCGGGCAGGAAACGCCGGGTCCCGGGTGGCTCGTGTACCTGGAGGGGCTTCCGGCAGAACGCCGTTTCGTCCTCCGGGGAGTCCGGGTCCGGGTAGCGCATCGTCTGCCAGCGGGAGAAAGACACGAGTTGCAGGCCGGTACCGGTGACACCGACCCGGGCGAACTCGCCGGGCTCGCGGGAGCGGAGATCGTGGTCCTGGGCCACCCCCGACGGCTTTCCGTGCGATCCTCCGGCGGGGTTCACTACGTCAGCCCCGGCAGCGTCGGAAGGAGCGCCACCGCGGACGGGTCCTCGGTGGCCGAATACGCGCTCCTCCAGCTCTTTCCGTTCGACCTGGCCTTCCTCTCGGTCCCCTACGACGAAGACACGGTCCCCGCAGGGGCCGAGCCGGCGGGAGGCGGCGGGTGATCTTCGCGCCCGGCAACGAGTGGGAACGGACGGAGGGACGCGTCGTCGGGTACGTCGACCTCGGGACGAACTCGATCCGCCTGCTCGTTGTCAGGCTGAACGGGAACGGAGCGTTCACGGTCCTCTCCGACCAGAAAGAACCCGTACGTCTCGGGGAAGGGGAGTTCAAGACGGATCTCCTGGCCGCGGAGGCCATGGACCGGACCGCCATCGTTGCCTCCCGCTTCGCCGCGCTGGCCCGCTCGTTCGGAGCCGACCCGGTCGTGGCCGTCGCGACGTCGGCCACGCGCGAAGCGCGAAACCGGGACGTCCTGCTCGGGCGGCTCAGGTCCGAGGCAGGTCTCGATGTCCACCTCGTTTCGGGCGAGGAGGAGGCCCGCCTGATCTTCCTCGGGGTCACGAGCGGGCTCGAGCTCGGGGACCGCACGGCCCTCGTGATCGACATCGGGGGCGGGAGCACGGAGCTGGCCGCCGGGACGGCGTCGGGCAGCACCCGGCTCGCCAGCGCCAGGCTTGGCTCGATTCGCCTGGCAACCCTCTGCCCCGCCCGCGGACGGGGAGGGACCTACACCCGGAAAGACCTGCGTGCCCTCGGCGAGTACTGCCGCTCGGTCTGGCTCAGGCCCCTCGAGGCTTTCTCCGGGGGCCGGTATGACCTCGTGCTCGGCGCCTCCGGAACGATCCAGACCCTTGCGGCGGTCGCCGGGCAGCTGCCGGGCTGCCCGCCTCCGACAGAGGAGCAGGACCTCACGGCGGGCGGGCTGCACCGGGCCGTGCGGCGGCTCGCGGCGGCGGGCGTGGAGGAGCGACGGCAGCTCCCCGGGATGAACCCGGCGCGGGCGGAGATCATCGTGCCGGGTGGGGTCGTCCTCGAGACGCTCTTCGAAGCCCTGGACCTCGACGGCCTCCGAACAACGGTGCGGGGGCTCAAGGAAGGACTCCTCGTGGACCACCTCTCGCGCGGGGGGTATCTCCGGCCGCACGGAGAGGTGCCCGTGCGTGAGCAGTCGATCGCCCGGCTCGCCGAGAATTTCCGGGCCTCCGGGCCCCACGCCCGCCGCGTGGCCGATCTCGCCGAACAGCTCTTCGACTCGGGGAAAGCGATCGGCATCCATCGACTCCCGGGCGAGGCGCGCGACCTCCTCGGGTACACGGCCCGTGTCCACGACATCGGGACATCCATCGCGTTCCCGGACCACCACCTCCATTCCCAGTACATCCTGACGCACACCGAGCTCCCCGGGTTCGACGAGCGCGAGTGCGCCATCATGGGCATGGTCGCGCGGCTGCACCGCAAGAGGCTCCCCGGGGTGAATGCGCCCGGGCTCCGGGAGCTGGCCGACGGTGACCGGCGGATGGCGCTCGAAATGGCGGTCCTGCTCCGGCTGGCCGAAGCCCTCGACCGGACACACTGCGGGCTCGTCGCGTCGGCGCGGCTCGAGGACGGGGCGAGTGCTGTCAGGCTCGTCATCGCGGGCGCGCCGGACCCGCACCTCGAGATCTGGGGGGCCGAGAACCAGGCCCGGGCGTTCAAAAAGGTCTTCGGCCGGCGGCTCGCGGTCGTCGCCGGATAGGCGTGAGCTGCCGCGCCCCCTCCGGATGCATGCAGGCAGGTCGAGCGGCTTGTCCTCCCGCGTGACGGCGTTGTCCACGATGCCGGGCGCGGCAGTGCAACGCCCCGTCAGCGGCCCATCCCCGGCGGCACGGGCTCGAGGGGGGCCATCACCCGGAGGGCCGCTGGAGCCACGGAGACCTCGACCGGCGTCATCGGGCCGCGCTCGCCGTCGATCATCACGGGCCTCGGGGGGTCGGCCGTGATCGTGGCCCTCGCGGCCCGGAAGCGCCGGAGTTCGGGATCGTGGAGGTGGCGGCCGAGGATGAACCGGGCCCAGAACCGGATCCCCTGCCACCGGCTGAGCGAGGCGAGCGCGAAGAGGTCGAGCAGCCCGTCGTCGAGCCGGGCGTCGGGGGCGATCGGCCGGGTGCCGTAGTGGGTGCCGTTCACGGCCATGATGTGGCGGGTCAGGAAACGGGTCGAGCCCGCGTCGGTCGCGACCGTGCAGCAGAAGAGGCGCTGGCGGAGGATGTACCCGGCCTCGTAGAAGACGTACGCGAGCGCGCCGAGCCAGCGCTTGACCCCGTGCGGCGTGGCCGAGACGATCTCGCGTGAGTACCCGATCGAGAGGTTGTTCGCGAAGAGCTCGCCGTTGATCACCCCGAGGTCGACCGCGGTCGGCCGGCCGGACGCGATCGCGTCGACCGCGCCCACGAGGTCCATGGGCACCCCGACCGAGCGCGCGAAGTTGTTCGCGGTTCCGAGCGGCAGGATGCCGAGCACGACCTCCTGCCCGGCGACGGCCGGGAGCACGGCCCGGATCGTGCCGTCCCCGCCGCCGACGATCACGAGGGGGACCCCGTTGTTGACCGCGGAGCGGACCCGCTCGAGCGCTTCGGCGGGCCCGTCGACCAGGTGCTCTCCCGCGAGCCAAATCCCGCGGGCCTCGAGGAGCTGGCTGGCGGCGAGGAAGAGGCGCTGCCCGCGCCGGGCGCCGGCCACGACGACGAGGACGGCCCGCACCGGCTCGCCCTCCGCACCCGCCCCGGCCATCATCACACCCTCAATGCCGGGAACACCGGATAAAGATTGTCGAGGCGCCGGCCGGTCCCCCGGCCCGAACGCGTGCGAGCTCGCTCGGGGTGCCCCCCGGTCTCGTGGCCGCGATCCCGAGTTGCAGGGTGGGATCGGGGTCGTCCGGGCCCTGTTCGATCTTCTACCCTGAAGACACGTCCAGGCGGCGCTCGATCGTTTCAACCGTCGCTCCGGGGCTCTCGCCCGCGAGCCGGACGGAGCGCGGCCCGGTGCCCGGAGCGCCCTGGACAGCCGGCGCGGCGGCGCCGGGCCGTGTCTCCCGCTCTCCCGGAGGAGGGGCCGGCCGAGCCGGGCAGGGTTGTCCTTCATGAAGACCGCCGCACCGGCCTCGCGGGCCCGCGTCACGACCCGGTCGACCCACGCCCGCGGGGGCAAACGCCGGGGCTGGGTCCGGGCGCCGATCTGGACCGCGCCGATGACCGCGAGGTCCGGATCGACCTCCTCGACCAGCGGTTCGAACATGACGAAGGTCGTCCGGGGAAGGCCGCGCGGGGCGTCGACCCGGTCCAGGGCGGAGGCCCGGTCGACGGGCGTCCCGCACCAGGCGTTCGCGGGAAAATCGAGCGATGCGTACCGGACCGGGTTCCTGGTCAGGAACTGGAAGGCATGGCGCGGGCACGACCCGAGCGTCTCGCAGACGGCCCCGATCCAGTCGTCGGGGACCCACGCGCCGAAGAGGTCGGCCATGGAGCAGACGAAGACCCGGGACCGCCGCTTCCCCCGGCAGGGCTCTCCGAAGCATGAAGGTGAAACGAGGATGCGACCCCGGATGCAGGGTTCCAGGGAAACCGGGCGGCAAGGTGCCGGGCGTCGCTCTACTCGCGGGCGTGGAGGCAACCCGTGACCGGGTTCCAGGTGAAGTCCGTCCACTCGATCCGCTTCCGTTTCACGGCTCCTCCTCCGCCATGGTAAAGCGCCAGCGGCAGTACTCGTCGCGGGGGTGGGGATCGGGCGGGGCGTGGATGCACTCGACCCGGATCCGGGGGTCCACCTCCGCCGCGAACGTGGTGAACTCGGCGCGGTGCATCTCCCTGCAGACGTACTCGCCCAGCCCCCGCCGGAGGCGCGCCTCCTGCGACGGGCAGGACCGGACCGTGATCACGACCTCGTCTTCTCGCTCGTCGATCGTGTAGCCCACGATGATCGCCCAGGGAAAGAGCCGCAGGGTCTCGACGAACCCGGAAAGACCGGTCGCGCTGATCCCGAAGCGGGCGCGGAGGTCGCGCGCGGCCATGCCGGCCACGCGCCCCCAGACGCGCTCGTTCATGGACTCGGCCGCCTCCTGGCCCGCCGCATCCGCGGTCTCGATGAACCAGAAGGCGTCCACGACCCGGTAGTGCCAGAGGAGGAAGTCCAGGTACTCACGCAGGGCGCTTCGGTCCATCCCGTCCAGGCCGGTCTCCATCACGTCATCTCCATCGAAGAGGGATCGGCGGGATACTATTTATGGGATCGGACCGGGAACAGCGGGTCCACGGGAGGCACACTGGAATTACATTGCCGTCAATCGGCCGGAACAACCACGGAGGAGGAGATACGTCGAGAGGGTTTCCAACGTCCCACTCACCGGCATCCCCCACGGGCAGTCGGCCATCACGACCGCGATCGGATACGACCATGTGGCCGTCGATCCGACGGCGAACCACCCCCGGAAGAGGCGGAACCCTCCGACCGGCCGACCCTCGCCGATGGGGCGCGGCGGCAGGTCTTCGCAGGCGCTCTTTGCGAGTGCGCCGCCATTCCCCGGGTGGTCGTGCCCGGGGACAGTCGGCAGAACCGGCCTGATCCGCGGCAGTGCCCCTGCGATCGACCCGGGGTCCCGCCCCGCTCCGGCCGCAGCAGGGCGATGTCGGGATGTCCGGGAGGACCGGGCTCCCGGGACCCTCGCCATCTGCAGAAACCCGAAGGCGTCCGAGCCGTGCGTATCCTCGCAGGCAGTTCTGCCGGGACGGTCCGATTCGGCCGGCCGTTTCCGGAGTCCGGGACTCGCAGTTCCGACCCGTGCCACCCGTTCGCCCGAGCCAATAGTTCAGTCCCGGCCGCCATCTTTCAGCGGAGAATCGCCGATTGCACTTCCCCCCGAACACCGGTGCGCCAGTGCCCGGTGCCCTGTCCCCCCGAAACGCGATCTGTACAAGGCCACCGGCTCGTGAGGGCCGTCACCGAATCGTCGATCTCACTCGCCATCGCGGTACCGACAACCATTCCACGTTCGACTCACGACCATCCCCTTCAGGTTGGTCGTGCCGCGATACGCATACATTCTTGCCGTCCTCATTTCAGAGGTGCATACCCATGACAGACCGGGAAGACGAAAGTGCCGACCACTATGATGACGAAGCAGAGGCCTGCGGCTGGCACGGCCCCGCCGTGGCGTTCAGCCTCGCGTCGATGTACGTCGAAGCCGGCCAGACCATCCTGGATATCGGGGTCGGGA
Organism: Methanoregulaceae archaeon UBA288; assembly: GCA_002495225.1. Lineage (GTDB taxonomy): Archaea > Halobacteriota > Methanomicrobia > Methanomicrobiales > Methanospirillaceae > UBA288. The sequence continues at coordinate 12,459 of DAEF01000108.1, forward strand.
CCGGCCTCGGCTCCATGCCCTTCCACGAAGCCGGGCTCCGCGTGATCGGCATGGATATCTCGGACGACATGCTGGACGCCTGCCGGAAGAAAGAGTGCGCGGCACGGCTCGTCCGCCACGACCTGACCGTGACACCGTACCCGTTCGGCGACGCGTCCTGCGATCACGCGGTCTCGACGGGCGTGTTCCAGTTCTTCGAGGATCTCGAGCCGGTCTTTCGCGAGGCGGGACGCATCCTGCAAAACGGCGGCGTGTTCGTCTTTGTCACGGGGGACCGCAACCCGGAAGAAGAGGCCACGGTCGTCGTCAGTGCCGAATGCACCGGGACCGGGTCGCCCGTCACCATGTACCGTCACACGGTCGACGAGGTGAACGGGTGGCTGGAAGGCAACGGGTTTCGTCTGATCGACACGCTCGAGTTCACGGTCTGGATGGATGCGGCACGGTCCCTGCGGTTTCCCGCACGCGCCTACCTCGCGCAAAAGGGAACGGCCCCGGTGATACGGACTTCGACGGGCTGAACGAACACCGCACATGACGGGGCACCCAGCCACGCGTCAGGAGCCGGAGGAGTGACGCCCACCTCCAGCCCCGAGACCGGTGCCCTGCGCGGAAAACCGGCACCTTTTTTCGTTCGGCTGCTACCAGATAATTATCACCGGCTGGAATATTCCAGGCATGCGGGCCCTCATGCCAGGAGGTACGTAACCTGTGGAACCGACGATAACAGAGGCTCCGGCCGGCACGATGGACGTGAAAAAGAAGGACGCCGGGGTTCTTCTCAGAGTGGCGCTCGTCTCGTTGCTGATAAACGGCGCGCTTGTGCTGATCAAGCTGTTCCTCTCGTCCTCCACGGGAAGCCTGTCGCTCAGGGCCGACGCCGTGCACTCGTTCATCGATCTCTTCGGGTCCGGCGCGCTCATCCTCGGCCTTTTCATATCCCGGAGAAAAAGCAGCGCGTTCCCCTACGGCCTCTATAAAGTGGAGAACATCGTTGCCATCGTCATCTCTTTCCTGCTCTTCGGCACCGCGTACGAGATCATGCACCAGGCAGTGTTCGCCACGTCCGAGATCCATGGAATCAGCGGGTGGACCCTTGCCGTCACCGCCTCCCTGATCCTGGTCCCCTTCCTCTTCGGGAGGTACGAAGTCCGGATGGGGACCCGGTTCAACTCCCCCAGCCTCGTCGCCGACGGGAAGAACTTCACCGCCGACGTTCTCTCGTCAGCGGTCGTCTTCTTCGGCCTCCTGGGGCAGTATCTGCAGTTCCCCGTCGACCGGATCGCTGCCGTCATCGTTGCCGTTTTCATCGTCATCGCCGGCTGGGAGATCCTCGTGAGCGGGATGCGGGTGTTGCTCGATGCCTCGATCGACCTCCCGACCCTGGAGACCATACGATCGATCATCATCCGCGATCCCGCCGTTGTCGAGGTGAAGAGCCTGATGGGGAGGAACTCGGGGAGATACGTGTTCGTCGAAGCCGACATCACGGTCCGGACCGCGAACCTCGAAAAGGCGCATCAGGTCAGCCAGCGGATCGAGCGGGAGATCCTGAAAGCCGTCCCGAACGTTGAGCATCCTGTGATCCACTACGAGCCGTGGCATACCACGAAGATCCGGTACGCCGTGCCGCTTGCCGATTACGAGGGAACGGTCAGCGGCCATTTCGGCGAGGCTCCCTTCTTCGCCCTGGTGGATATCGATATCCTCGCCAGAAGCGTGGAACGGACCGAGGTCGTTGCGAACCCCCAGCAGGACATGACGAAGGGTAAGGGGATTGCAGTGGCAAATTTCCTGCTGACGTTCAAACCGGCGGTCGTCGCGACACGGGAAAACATCACCGGCAAGGGGCCGGGATACGTATTCGCGGAGGCGGGATTAGAGACGATCCGGACTGAAGCCGAAGACCTGGGTTCATTCACCAGGGAATGTCTCGAGAGGCTCTAGTCCCTCGTCTGGTTGCCGAGTGAAAGAGATCCCGTCAAGGGTTCGCTCTCGTGGATCGGCAGAAAGTCACGTTCACCCGATGGTGGTATCATCGCTGCCTCGCAACCGTGACGCGAGTGCCGCTGGCAACCGTGCCTCCTGCACCAGGTGCAACCTCCTCCAGCTCTGGGCATCCGCCGCATGACGAGCCGGTAACGGAGAATCCCGTATTTCGGCGGATTCGAACAGGAGTACGGCGACCGCTCGACAATGGGCGGTCGGTGCCCTGCAGCAAACCCGTCACGAGCGGCGGAGCATGCCCGTGTCGAAGTGCTCTCTGCACCTATTTGCCCGCAAGGGGAACCTGACAGTCGGGGCAGGTCTGGCTACGGCAGGGAGTCCCTCGCGTCTTCGGATATTCTTTACCGCACTTGGGACAGACGCACGCATCCGGGGGCGCTCCCCTCCGCTGCATTCCCATTCCCGGTCCTGTGGTCGGCATAACAGTTCTCCGGTCCAATACTGTGAGTGGAAGATGATAAAGGGATGGGGGGGCGGAGGGGGAACGACGCGGGGTTCCACTCTCAAAGGGCGCAGTTCCGGGTACGTGCGATTCTGCCCGTATCTTGATCCCTGGTGGAACCGGGTGCGTCTCGGGGAGAACTGCCGGGTGGTTTCTGTGGGGCCCACCCGGAGTGATCCACGTCCCCTGTCTTCCGGAAAGAGCCGCAATTGTTGTCAATCGCCGCAGACCGCGTCGATGTCCGGTGAATAGGGCTTGATATCGATCACCGGCGTCCCGTCGAGGGCATCCAGCCCCCGGACCCGGAGGACACCCCCGTTCATGTCGACGAGGTCGACGATGGAGAGCGCCACCGGGTTCGGTCTATCGGGCGAACGGGTGGCAAACACCCCGTGCTCGACCGGGTTGTGCGGCGGGGTTGCCCGGAGTGCCGTCCGGTCCGCACGGTCGAACCAGCAGAGCACGAAGAGGTGCTTCTTCTCCCCGATTCGGAATAGCCCCGGGCGGTACGGGGGGTCGATGACGATCTCGGAGATCGCGTCCGACAGTCTGCCCTGACGGGGGGCGTCTCCCCGTTTCCGATACGGGGACCTGACATGGCCGATCGGGTGAAGCTCGATGCTCATGGGGTGCGATCTCCTCTCTCCCCGGATAAATCCTCCGCGCCCGGGATAGAGACCCGCGACCCCCCGATGAGACGGGTCTTCGCGCCCGCGACCGTTTCACCGCCTCGGGCACCGTCGATCGAGGCGTAGATGCGGGCCATTTTCGCAGGCACCACCCGCACTTCCCGGGCCCCCCACGGTCTCACCCTTCGGGACCGTCGGCACCCTATCCGCAGGAGCCCGCACGAGGGCCTGGAACCGTGACGGATCATTGGACGTTGCCGTGCGCGAAAAGACCTTCTCCCGGAGCTCGTCCATCGCAGACCCTTCAGGGAGATCTGCCTCGCGGACACGGACCGCTTTGCCGCTCTCCCAGGATATGAAGGAAAGGACGTGGCATCCATTTTCCCGGATGACCAGGTTGCCCCTCCCCGCCGTGCATCCCGTCACCATCCGGAGAGCATCCATCTCGCGGGCACCGGTCTCCGCGATACAGACGAGCTCCTCGTCGTGCGATTGCTTCACCCGGAGCTCGCTCATCGCGGCGGTCCCTGCCCGGTATCGCGTGGCCAGTCCGGGACAGGCATGGCCTTGAAACCTGACACACGCCTCGAATGCCGGGTATCCAGAGTGGACATGAGACTCTTTTTCGTTCTCGCACGCGCCAGTTCCAGTACCTTACGTTTGTAGCTACTCCGATGGTGCGATTGCCGGTCCTCCGTGGACCACGCATCACGCACCCGCAAGTTCCCCGACGACCACCGGAATACCGTAACGAACTCCATCACTCGGGGAGTGGCCACATCGTGGCCTCCGTGGACGTGAACCTTGCCACCGGTAACCAGGGCGTAAGCGCGAGCGGGCGGTGGAGGAGGCAGTGGAGAACCATTGACGGGTCACCGTAGGGGTAGAGGGTCATGAACCGACCGGGCTCGAACAGCGCGAGGAGGACAGGCAAAAGTTCGGGCGAAGCGACGCCCTGCGAATCAGACCTTGGCCGCACAGGCCCTCGATCCTGTCGCTGGGCAGGACCGACAGGGCGGTGTCGGAAACCGCAGGTTTATGATTGCAGACTTCGATGTAGTAGTGTGGTCCCGTCCGGCCGCCACGCTGGTACCGGGGATGGGTGGAGGGGCCACGTCCCTTTTCAAACGTCGTCTTAATTCCGCCAGGAGCTGGCCGTTTTCATGGTGCCGACAGACGATCTGCCGCCCGGTTATTTGTGAGAGGACGAGCGTCGTGCGATCGTGGACGGGAGCCGATAGCGCGCCTCACAGCCGCATCTCGTGCGCCGCCGATCTGCCAGGGCCTGCCGTGTTCCACCCGGACAGGACCGCGCACGGTCAGCTCCAGAACGAGGCTGCCGGCAGCCGTATCGGCTCCGAAAACCCCGCCGGTGCGGCGTCGGGGCGGATCTGGGAAACGGTCGCGCGGGTCCACCAGAAATCGCAGCTCAGTCCGGGGTGACGAAGTGATCGAGCAGGAGGAACAGCACGACGATCGTGCCCAGGACGAACAGCAGGGCCCCCCACCACGGAACAGGGATCAGGACCACGATCCTGAGCCGGGAGAGGACGTAGCCGGCCACGACCACGACGACGGCCAGCAGGACCAGGACCGGGAGGTTCTGCCTGATTCTCTCACGCAGAGTGTACGTGCCGGAGAGCATCGCCCTGTACTGCTCGAACGTGATCTCGCCCCTGATGAACTGCATCTTCAGCGACCGGTCGGGACCTGTCATTGCCAAACCTTCACTGATGGGAGATGATTGTGGATGACCAAAACACTTGCGATCTTCTTTCCAGTTTGTCGAGACGGGCGATCACGCGCGGTCATGAACCCGCGCCG
>DAEF01000206.1 GCA_002495225.1 Methanoregulaceae archaeon UBA288
CGGTCGAGGTGCTTCACCGGTTCCACACCCTGCTCGTCTCGATCGACGGGCCCGAGGCCCTGACCGACCTCCACCGCGGCGCGGGGGTCTACGCCCGCGTCATGGCGAACGTCGAGCGGCTCGTCGCGGGCGGCTTTGCGGGCGAGCTGATCGCGCGCATGACCGTGGACGAGGCGACGCAGATCGAAGAGGCCGTGCTCCACTGCGACGGGCTTTCCTTCTCCGCGGTCCACTGGCAGCTCGACGCGAACTTCTGGGGCGACCACGCCAGCAGGGACTTCGGGCGCTGGGTGCAGGACTCCTACGACCCCGGGATCCGGTGGCTCGTCGATCTCTGGGTCGCCCGGATGGAGACCGGGGAGGTGGCCCGCTGGTACCCGTTCCTCGACACCACGTGGGACCTCCTCCGGAGCGAGCCGTCCCGGCTCCGCTGCGGAGCGGGATACGCCAACTACACGATCCAGACCGACGGGACGATCGTCCCGTGCCCGGCCATGACGGGCATGACCGGCTTCTACCTCGGCCACATCCGGGATACGGACCCGCTCGCGGTCCCCGAGGTGCCGGTCGGCGGGTGTGGCGACTGCGACCTCGCTTCCTTCTGCGGGGGCCGCTGCCTCTACGGCGCAGTCACCGAGCCCTGGCCCGCCGCCGCCCGCTCCGAGGTCTGCGGCACGGTCCGCAACCTCCACGGCGCCCTCGTCCACGCCCTGCCGCGGGTCCGCGCACTCCTCGAAGATGGCACGATCACCCCCGCCGACTTCGACCACCTCAAGTACAACGGCTGCGAGATCATCCCCTGAATGGGCGCGTCCAATAGAGCAAAGGCGTCGGAGCGCGTACAGGATCGGGATGGAGGACGACCTCGAGGCCTGGTTCCCCTACCCTGCGTTCAGGCCGCACCAGCGGGAGATGCTCGAGCTCGCCGGCTCCGTGGCCCGCGAGGGCGGCATCGCGATGATCGACGCCCCGACGGGCTCGGGTAAGTCGAGCGTGGTCGCGGCCCTGCTCGCGGCCCGGGCCGGCAGAAAGGTCCTGGTCGCGGTCCGGACCGTGAGCCAGCTCGACACGTTCGTCCGCGAGCTCGCCCTCGTCCGGACGAAGCAACCCTCGCTCCGCTTCGCCTACCTGATCGGCAAGGGGTCCATGTGCCCGCTGCCGGGCACGGGGGACGTCTACCGGCGGTGCGAGGGAGTCAAGGCCTTCTCGGCCGCGCTGATGAAGGAGCGGGCCCAGAAGGGCGCGCTCGTGCCGTCGCGCGACCCGCAGATCCGGCTCCAGCTCAAGAAGCAGGACCCGGACCACCCCCTGCTCTGCCCGTACTTCATCGCGAGCCGCCACTTCGTCCAGGTCGAGGAGTCGGGCGCGCTCCGGATGGTCCCGTCGGCCGCGCTCCGCACCCGGGCCGACCGGCTCGCGGGGGACACGGTCAGCCCCCGGGACCTCGGGCGGCTCTGCGGCGACTGCTGCCCGTACGAGGCGATGCTCCAGGCGGCCCGGACGGCCGACGTGGTGGTTCTGAACTTCTACCACCTCTTCGACGACGAGATCCGCGAGCAGCTCTACCAGTCCCTCGGGATCGAGTCGCCGAAGGACGTGCTGCTCCTGATCGACGAGGCCCACAACGTCGGGGACGTGGTCCAGGAGATCCAGTCGGTCGAGTGCGACGCCGGGACGATCGACCAGGCCGGCCACGAGCTCGCGGGCCTCCGGCGGTACCAGTCGTCGGCCGGCGCCGTGATCGAGCTCCTGCCCCGGATCGACCGGTTCATCGAGGGGCTCTCGGCCTCGCCCGAGTCGATGGACTGGTTCGACCCCGCCCTCTTCGCCCGGATGGTGCTCCGCGGCTCGCTCTACCAGACGACCGGGCAGGTGGTCGACGACCTGGTCGAGATCCGCGACTTCGTCCGCGAGAAGAGCATCGAGGCCGGCGACTTCAAGGAGACCGCGATCGAGCGCCTTGCGCTCTTCTTCTACCGCGTGGACCGGGCCGCGCGCGACCCGGCTTTCCTCTCCGTCTTCCGGCGGGTCGACGAGGAACGGGTCGCGCTCGCCGTCCGGAACATCGACCCGGCCCCGCGCCTCACCGAGGTGGCGGGGCTGCACTGGTGCGCGGTCCTGATCAGCGGCACGCTCTCGCCGGTCGACGCCTACAGGAGGTACTACTTCGAGGACCTGCCCGTCCGGACGCTCTCGCTGCCGAACGCGTTCCCGCGCGAGAACCGGCTCGTCCTCGCGGCGAAGGACGTGACGACCGCGTTCTCGCAGCGGCAGAGCCGGGAGAACGCGGACCTGATCGCGGACTACATCGCCGCGTTCGCGACCGCCCCGGGCAACCTCGCGGTCTACTTCCCGTCGTACTACCTCCTGGAGCAGTTCGCCGAGCGCGCCGCCCCGCAGGTCCGGTCGAAGACGGTCTTCGTCGAGCCGAAGGAGGCTGCCGACGCCGGGACGGCACTCCGCGAGTTCCTGGCCCTCCCGGGGCGCGGGAAGGCCGGCGTGCTCTTCGCCGTGACCGGCGGGAAGTGGTCCGAGGGGCTCGACTACCGGGGGGAGATGCTCTCGGGCGCGATGGTCGTGGGCCTGCCGCTCGCGCCCTTCAACCGTGTGCGGCGCATGGTGATCGACTACTTTGTCCGGAAGTTCGGGGACGAGGGCGAGTTCATCTCGTACACGCTCCCGGCGATCAACCGCGCGCTCCAGGCGCTCGGGCGGGTGCTCCGGACGCCCGAGGACCGGGGCGTGCTCGTGCTGGCCGAGCAGCGCTTCCTGGAGGACCGGGTCCGGAGCGGACTGCCGCCCTGGATGCAGGAGGAGCTCGCGGTCGTCGACCTGAAGGGGTTCAGGGAGGCGATCGCCCGGTGGCGCTGACGGAGGGCGTCTGCCCCCTCGGCACCTGGTCGGTGCGGGTCGTCTGGGAGGGCGACCTGGTCCACGCGGTCGAGTTCAGCGATCTGCCACCCGACGGCGAGGTGCCGGCGCCGATCGAGGCGTACTGCCGGGGCGAGCCGGTCGACCTCTGCACTCTCCGCTCCGCGGCCCTCGATCGGCCCGGGAAGTCGGCCGCGATCTACCGCGAGGTCTGCGCGGTTTCGTACGGCACGACCACGACCTACGGGACGATCGCCCGGCTCGTCAAGACCTCGGCCCGGGCCGTGGGCCAGGTCATGCGCCGCAACCCGACCCCGCTCGTGGTCCCGTGCCACCGCGTGATCGGCGCCGACGGCTCGATCCGCGGCTTTACGCCCTCGATCGAGATCAAGGAGCACCTGCTGGCGATGGAAGGCGGACGAAGCGTTAAACGGTCCGGCGGGAAACGCTAGGGAATCATGAGGATTGCAGTGCTCGGCGCCGGAGCGGTCGGTCTCTCCGTCGCGGCCCGGCTCTCCCGGGTCGCGGAGGTGGTCGCGGTCACGCGCGAGCGCTGCGTCGCGGCCATCGGGCGGGACGGTTTTCACCTCTCCGGCCGCTGGGGCGACGGGGTCTGCGAATTCGCGGTCACGACCAGCCTGGACCCCGGCGAAAAGTTCGACTACGTCTTCGTCACGGCGAAGTCGGTCGACACGGCCGCAATCTGCCGGGAGTTCGCACCTCTCCTCGCGCGCTCGGAAACGGTGAGCCTCCAGAACGGTATCGGGAACGAGGAGATCATCGCCGGCGTCGCGGACCGTGTGATCGGGGGGATGATCATCACCGGGTTCGAATGGCGAAGCGACAACGCGGTCCACGTCTCGGTCGAGGGCGGGCCGATGAAGCTCGGGCGGTTCCCGGCGGGGACGGATTCAACCGTCGAGGCGCTCGTCGACCTCGTCCGGCGGGCCGGGATCCCGGTCGAGGGCTCGGCGGCGATCCGGACCGAGATCTGGGGCAAGACCATGTACAACTGCGCCCTCAACCCGCTCGGCGCGCTCATGAACGTCCCGTACGGTTGCCTTGCCGAGCCCCACTCATGGGCGGTCATCGAGGCGATCGTGACCGAGGTCTACGAGGTTGCTGCTGCCGAAGGGATCTCTCTCGCCTGGCCCGATCCTGAGTCCTACCTCGCGTTCCTCGCCTCGACGCAGCTGCCGAACACGGCGGGGCACCACTCCTCCATGCTCCAGGACCTCGCGCGCGGCCGGCTGACCGAGATCGATTTCATGAACGGCGCGATCGCCGCGATCGGCGCGCGGCACGGGATACGGGCACCGTACAATGCCTGCATCGCGGACCTGGTCCGGTTCCGCGAATCCCCGGCGGGCCGGTGAGGGCATGGAGCGGTCGGCTGTCGTCCTGGTCGGGGGAGAGGCGACGCGCGCCGGCGGGCGCGAGAAGTACTTCTTTCCGTT
>DAEF01000155.1 GCA_002495225.1 Methanoregulaceae archaeon UBA288
GTCAAGTAATTATAAGATCCTACACGAGGGGCCCCGGAGCGCTCGACGAAACTGCCGTACATCAGGCAAAAAAGGGATCTAATGGACACGATGTTGCCTGATGAAACCCATTACGCCTCAATATAAAATTTTTTCAACATCGACATGAACAGTGACCGGCGTTGCAGGAACACAGAGCGCACCGGATGCGTGATGAGGATGCCGGGGAGCGGCGGGGNNCCCGGCGTCGTTTGACAATGAGACTCGGACAAGGGTCACCTGAGAGGCAGGGAGAGCGTCACACACCGGCGACAGAGAGAGAGTCGAGCGATGATGGAGGCCCGCCTGGTGGATTGAAAGAGAGCGAACACCATTTGAACGCCGCACTCGCCTCGAGATCGAGGAGACGCTGTCCTGCGTTGCGTCGCCCGCTGCGCGAAGATCCACGCAGGGCACGGGGGGCTGCTGAGTCCCGATGAAGAGCGCCGATCGCGCGTCCCGGGGTCGACGCCGAACCGGCTCCCTGAGCACCTCTCGCGACGAAAAGAGGAACCTAGACAGTGCCGAGGGCGGCTCCTTTCGCAACTGTTGCTCGGAGAGCCCGGATGAAGGGGACCGGGACGCTCACCCCCTCCCCCGGCAGTCCAACTGAAACATTTACCTCTTTCGCCCCCGATAATCTCCTCATGGACGACCGGATCTGCCCGCTCATCAGCGGCCGGAACGGGCTGCTCCTGCACTGCCTGGGCGAGAAGTGCAGAGCGTGCCGGCACGCCGTTACGCTGCCGGACGGCGGCAACGTCAGCCTCTGCTCAGCCTGTGACCACCCGCCGATCGACGGTGGTCGATAGACCGGGGGCCTCCGCGCGCTTCGACCTCAGCGGGGAGGCGTCTTCAGACCGGTATCTCCGGTTGCGGGCGATACCACCGCGCTCTCTTCGAGAACTGTCGAGGGGATGCCGGTCGACCAGAAGGTCACGGTACTGCGCGAGGGACGGCTGGTGCCATCCCGGATCCCTGATGATCTCTTCTCCGCGCACGCATCTGACGGACCATTCGGCGGGAGGGATGCTGGATCGCCGGACAGGAGGTCAGGGAGTTGAAGATGCCGAACAGGAGACTGGTCGGAGCGATCACGAGACCTCTCTGGAGCGGATGATGGAACCCGGGCACACGTGGCAGGGATGCGCGGCGTGGCGTCGCACGGCAGACACGACCTTTTCCCGGACGGATCGAATGAAGATGGACGGTCGACCCTATCTGCCTCCACAGGCGGAAGCCGCAGCGGTTCATCGGGCGAAGGCAGCGACGACCACGCCCCCTCTGAAGGCTCTCGACGACCCCTTCTCGAGCGGTGACGGAACGACCAGAACCGGTTCACCCAGGCTGCAGGGATGGTGCGGGCGGCGTCCGGAGGGGTACCCCTGGAATCTCCAGGGGATGTCCGCAGGCAAATCTCGCGAACGGAAATGACGGCGTCTCCTGCTCTTCGACGGCCCGGCCCCACCTACACCCGGAGCCTGACCCTCGGCACGGCGGCACGCCGCTATCTATCGGTGAGGCCATGGGAGGGCTGGACGCGCTGTCCACGCCAGGCGGGGCAGGCCCGTGAAGGTGTCGACCGGTCGTTTTTTTACCAGTGACGGTTGAGATATCGAACGAGAAGAATGCCGATGGCGCCGAGTCCGAAGAAGACCAGCGACTCGACGGTGAATGCTCCGCGATACCCGATCATGATGACACCGAGGGCGACGACGAAACAGATCGGAAGACCGATGAAGAGGTACGACGGCAACATCGTCGATGACGCGCCGACTTTGAGGGGCTCGATCTTGGGGTCCAGTCGCTGCTCCTCGTCATGAACGGCGTCCATCGTGTCGAGATGCACTCCTGCCCTGCGATCGAACGGTACCTCTGTCGCCATGGGGTTTCGTTTCAAATGTGTGTGCGCGGCTATTTCAGATTTGTGGTTTTGCTTTGCAATCGTGTTGAACAAAGCCGCTCGTCCGCCGGGGTGATCCCCTGGTAGCGGCTGCTCTCGACCCCGGGCTCCTCTTCGAGTTCCTGGCGATCTTCGGGTTCTCGATCGCCGCGCTCTTCGTCTGCAGCCGGCTCAAGGTACCCGGGGTCGTCGGCTATCTCTTCGCGGGCCTGCTCATCGGCCCGTCCGGGCTCCGGCTGGTCACGGACACGGAGATGATCGGGCTGTACGCCGAGCTCGGCGTTATCCTCCTTCTCTTCACCATCGGCCTCGAGATCTCGTTCCGCGAGCTCCTCACGGCCCGCCGGATGCTCGTGCTCGGCGGCACGCTCCAGCTCCTGATGACCGGCGGGGCCGTCGTCGCCGCGTCCCTGCTCCTCGGGCAGGAGACCTCTGACGCCCTCGTCTTTGCCGTGATGATCGCGATCTCGAGCACGACCATCGTGATGAGCGCGCTCCAGGAGAGGGGCGAGACCGGGTCTTTGCACGGCCGGTTCCTCCTCGCGGTCCTGATCTTCCAGGACCTGGCCGTCGTGCCCGTGATGCTGTTGCTCCCCCTGCTCGCCGGCGGGGCCCCGCCCGCGCTGGAAGCCGTACCGCTTGCGCTCGTCCAGGGGGCAGTGGTCATCGTCGCGATCCTCGTGAGCCTCCGCTGGGGCGTCCCGGCCCTCCTCTACCACGCGGCGCGGGCCCGGTCCAATGAGGTCTTCCTCTTCTCCGTCGTCGGGATCTGCGTGCTCGCGGTCTACGTCTCGGGGGTCCTCGGTCTATCGTTCGCGTTCGGAGCGTTCCTCGCGGGGCTGCTGATCGCCGACTCCGAGTTCCGCCACGAGGCCCTCACCCTGGTTTTGCCGTTTCGCGACATCTTCGCCGGCCTCTTCTTCGTCTCGATCGGGATGCTGCTCGAGATCGACTACCTCCTCGCCCAGCCGCTTCTCGTCGGCGGGCTCACCCTCGGGATCATCGTGGTCAAGGCGGTCTTCGGGATGCTCTCGGCGCGCGGGCTCGGCATGCCGGTCTGTCCCGTCGTGATCGGTGGCCTCTCGCTCGCCCACGTCGGCGAGTTCTCGTTCGTGATCGCGACCACCGCCCTCTCTCTCGGCGTCCTGTCGGCGGGCGCGTACCAGCTCTTCCTCAACGCGGCAGTCCTCTCCATGGCCGCCGCGCCCTTCCTGATCCAGGTCTCGCGCGGGATCGGCGACCGCCTGGCCGGCGCCGTCCCCCAGCGAGGAGCGCCGGAGACAACGCTCCTCTCGGATCACCTCGTGATCGTCGGGTACGGCCTCTCGGGGCGGAAGATCGCGCGGATCGCACGTGAGTCCGGCATCGCCTACACCGTGATCGAGGCGAACGCCGAGACGGTCCGGCGCGAGCTTGCAGCCGGCGAGCCGATCTTCTTCGGGGACGCAGCGCACACCGGCGTCCTCAGGTGCGCCGGCGCGGACCGTGCCCGGGCGCTCATCTGCGTCATCTCCGACCCCGGCGCGGTCGCGCGGATCGCAAGGGCCGCCCGGGCCCTCAACCCCGGGGTCTTCATCGCGGTTCGTGTCCGGTACGCCGGCGAGGTCGAGACGCTCCGGGCGAACGGGGCCGACGAGGTGATCGCCGAGGAGTTCGAGGCGCTGATCGAGCTGGTGGCCCGGGTCCTCTCGGTCTACATGGTCCCGTTCGACGAGATCGAGGGCTACGTCGAGCGCGTCCGCGCCGACGGGTACGCGATGTTCAGGTCGCTTCGGGCGCCGGCCGGCACGAGTGTGGACGTGAAGGGACGCCTGTACGACCTCGATATCCGGACGTACCGGGTTGCACCGAAATCACCGCTCGCGCACGTCCGCCTGGACGCGTCAGGTTTGCGGGACCGTTTCGGCGCGACCGTCCTCGCCGTCCGGCGCGGGGGGGCGACCATCACGAACCCCGCCGGCGAGGAGGTGCTCCTGCCGGGGGACGTGGCCGTGCTGATCGGTTCGCCGACGGACCTCGCGGGCGTGGGCGCCAGCTTCTCGGGGGGCGACGAAAAATAGAATCAGGGACGGGACCGGATCACCAGCAGCCCGGCGAGGGCGATCCCCGCTAGGGCAACACCGGCGGGTAGGGGAGACCGGGTCGTGGTCGGCGCGGCCGTCGTCGGCGTGGGAACGGCGGGAGTGGCCGACGGCGTCGCCGTCGCGGTTGTCGTCGCGGCCCCGCTCCCGACGAGCGTGGCCGATATCTGCGCCGTGTCACCCTCTATCACCCGGACCGACGTGGCCCAGTCCTGGTACCCGGTTTGCCGTACGAGGACCGTGTGCGATCCCGTCCGGACATCGTCCACGATCAGAGGGGTGACCCCCCTGTAGGCGCTGTCGATGTAGACTGCGGCCCCCGAGGGCGACGAGGCGACGGCCACCTGGCCGTTCGGGTTCGCTTCGGGACGATCGGTGAGGGTGGCGACGACGCTCGTCTCCCGGCCCGAGCTCACGGTGACCGTGGTCACGTAGTCGTAATACCCGCCGAGGGTGAGGGTGAGGTCGTGTTCACCGGGGGCGACGTTCGGGATGTTGAGCGCGTCCCAGGGACGCGTCAGGCCCTGGTAGACATCGTCGATGTAGACCGAGGCACCGGCCGGGTACGAGACCACGTCGACCGAGCCGCCCGGGGACGACAGCGCCGTGAGGGTGGTCGTGAGTTCCGCGGTCCCGCCCGCGGGGACCCTGACGCTCGTCGTGTACTCCCGGTACCCGGAGCGGCGCAGGAGCACGGTGTGGTCGCCCGCCGCGAGGTTGCCGACCGTCATCGGCGTCGAGCCCCGGTAGATCCCGTCGAGGTAGATGTTCGCGGCGGGCGGGATGGACTGGACCCGGACCGCGCCCACGGAGGTCGACTCCGGGCGGAGGGTGAGCGTGGCCTGGGCTGTCTGCCCGGAGATCACCTGGATCGTCCCCGAGACCTCGGCGTACCCGTCGAGGGTGGCGACGATGGTGTGGGTTCCGGGAGCGACGCCGGTGAACGTGGCCGGCGCGGTCAGCGAGACCGTGTGGTCGAGCGTGACCGTGGCCCCGCTCGGTTTCGTCGAGACCTGGATCGCCCCGTCGGCCCGGTCCCACGTCAGCGTGGCCTGGACGTCGGTGCTCTGGCCCGAGATGACGGTGATCGTGGTCGAGTAAGTGGCGTACCCGTCCTTCTCAACCGAGACCCGGTGCGTGCCCGCGGGGACCACCTGCGAGAGCGGCGACCCGACCTGGATCGGGGTTGTCCCGTGATAGGTCCCGTCGATGTAGACACGCGCACCGCCGGGCGAGGACCGGACCGCGATCGTCCCGGAGGTCGAGGTCGGCCCGACCCGCGCCAGGGTCGCGGTGAGGTCACGGTACTGTCCCGTCCCCACCGAGAAGGAGGTCGTGTAGTCCTGGTAGCCTTTCTTGACGAGCCGGACCGTGTGCTGCAGGTTCGCGGCGACCTCGATCGCGGTCGGTTGAGCAGAGCCCGTCGGGGTGACGCCCCGGTAGGTCCCGTCGATGTAGACGAGCGCGCCGCCGGGGGTCGAGGTGACCCGGATGAGGCCCGCGTCGTCCTGGGCGAGGGCCGGCGCCGCCAGCGCCGCCAGAAGAAGGAAGCCTGCGAGGAGGCACGAGAATCGAGAAGGAGTCATGGTGATCGTGTTCCCAATGTTTCCATCGTGGATTAATACGTTTCGAAACCGCGCGTGAACGTGAGAGACGGGAGGGTCGTTGTCTCGCCGGGCGCCCGGATCGCCCGCTGCTCCCTCACGAGATGGGCCAGGCTCGCCATGAGCGTGTCGCGTGGGCGTCGACTCTCGGCCTGACGGAGCCGACTGAGATGTCCTGGCCCGTCGTGCTTGCGGCGCCCTGCCGCGTTCCGGCGATCCGGACAACGCCGCTCTCGAGTGCGGGCAGCCGTTCGACCGACCGCACTCTCTGCAGGTATGCCCGTGCCCGGTAGCGCCCCGCTCGTGCCGGGAAGAGAGGAGGTCGTGCCGGCGCGGCGAGAGGCGAGCAGGTTCGGCCCGTGGAGGATCTCTGTGTCGAAGATCCGCCCCCCAGTACCGATCAGGGCACTCGCGGCTCCTCCGGGTGTCTCCCGCTCACCGGAGGGGCTCGTGCCGGCGCGGGGCAGGTCATCGTCCCGTGAAGAGAGGCATTCGCCCCGGGACGCTCCGCCGCGAGAGCGGCCTTGTCGAGCTGGAGAGCTGAGACGAGGTGCTGATGCCGACCGCCTTGTCGTCGAGCGAGATCGACATCAGGCTCAAGCTGACCGACTTTTCTATCTCCAGGAGGCGTCAGGCCGGGAGCTGTTTTTTTTGCCGCGGCCACCCTGGTCACGTCAGCACCGCCGAGAGATATGCTACGAACGGGGCACTGTCGCGCACAGGGTTAGCTCCGGCCTCATCCCTTCTTCTTGGATGATTTCGCCGTCTTCTTCGGTTCCTCGAGCTCGGCCGCCATCTCGTCGACCTCAGCAGCGCCTTCCGCCAGCAACTTCTCCTCGTCGCCTGTCAGGATCTGGATCAGCCGGTTGAACTCGCCGACGTGGACGCGCTCCTCGTTCGCGATGTCGATCAGGACCTGCTTCGCAAGCGGATGGTCGGTAGCCTCGGCGTGGGCCATGTACAGGAAGGTCGCCTCCTCTTCGGCCGCCACGTTGAGGCGCATGGCGCGGATCAGTTCTTCGAGGGTCATCATGCGGTCGGGCACGTTGCCGACGAACGGGTTTGAGAAATCAGGCATCGGTACTTTCATCTCCTTGGCCCCGTGCACGGGCGGGTGTTCTCCCGCCGTTCGGCGGCCATTCGTGTGAACAATTCGATTCAATCCTGGGGCGGGACGCCCCGGTGCATCAAACTCACCCGTATTGTATAAAAAATATGGCCTCTGCCGGCCCGGGACGGGGGGAGAGCCCGTGGAATCGAGGCGGAGACGACTGCGTGACTGAGGCCCCGTAGCCCGAAAACCGGGGCCGACGTGCTGGTGAGAGCCCCGGTCGGGGCCATCTGGTTCGCGAGGGAATCGTCGAATTCAGCCTCGGACAGGGCCACGAAGGGGCGGCCCGCGGCGCATTGACGGTCGAGGTCATCGTGCCGTCCAGGGCTTCCGCGAAATCTGCCTTCTAGGAAGCGACGTTGGCCATCGTCATATTTGCCTCCCCAACCGCTGGATCGACCGTGTGGTTACGGCCGGTTCCACGGTCGGTGGAGCGTACGGCTCCGGATGCCGGTTGCTTCGTCGCCGGATGTTCGGTCGGGGACGTTGAACGTGCCGGTCGAGTCCTGCACGGTGATCGTCTCCCCGACGGCGATCGGATCGGCCCGGTTGCCGGTCTCTACCCTGCTCGTCCACTCCCCGTGGAGACCGGTCACGGTCAACCCCAACCCCCCGCGGGTCCGGGTGTTCGCCTCGTCACCGCTGGGTGGTGAGCAGTCCTCTCCGGTGACAATCGCGGTCGGGGGAACTGGTCCCGGGCGCAGCGAGGCTGGTCCCTGGTGTTTTGAGTGTGGTGCCGATGATCGGCGTGGTGGTCACTACGACGGTGCCGGTCGTCGAAACGGTCGGTCCGGCCTCCTGGGGGGCGACCACGAGGATCGCATACGCCGGAGGGTCTCATGTATCCGAAACCCGCCTGCGACGCCGCCCATCACGATCCCTGCCAGGGCCATGATATGGGCGGGGGCGTCGAGGTTCGGTCGTCGGTCCATGAGCGGCCACAGCAGGCCAGGTGTGACGTTACTCTGTAGAGATCTCTGAACTGACCGGGTCAACCCGGACGTTCATCAGGCGTGAACGATGCGGACGGATGCTCAAAGAGAGGGTTGGTATCGGGGGCCGACTTTTAAGCCCGACCTCGCCTGGCCGCGATCAGGTCGTAGACGATCAGCGCCGCGAGGACCACGAGCCCGCCCAGGAGGATGTACAGGGCTACGCACCCGGGAGCGGACGCCGCCGCGTCCATCGGGACCGAGGCCGGCGCCGGCTCTCCGAGCCTGTTCGCACTCTCGCTCCCTGCCGTGAGGACGTCGGGCGAGGCCGTCCATGCCTGGAGCAGCCCCGCCGCGAGGACCGCACCGGCGAGAGTGAGACCGAGGGCCGCGTACTTCCGGAGGAGGGACTGCAGGTCCTCCCGGCCCGGCGTCACGATCACGACCCGGTCGACGAGACGATAGATCTTCTGCTCGCGCCCCTTGCGGCTCCACCGTGTCCCGGTCACCTCGATCACGCCGGCCGCGACCAGGTGCTCGAGGTGATAGGCCGCAGTCGTGATCGGTATCTCGAGCCGGGCTGCGAGCGCGGAGGCGGTCATCGGCTCCTCGCCAAGGATCTGAAGAATCTCCCCGGCCGTCGGGGACGCGATCGCCCGGGCCAGTGTCTGGGCCTCGGGGTCGCCCGGGTGCAGGATCCTCAGCTCGTTATCCATTCAGCGCGATTGTGATCAGGCGACGCCCGGCCTTCAGGGCGTGATCTCCCTTGGTTCCATCCGCCACGATTGCATGGGCCATGGTCGGGTTGCCTCCGCCCTTGCCGCCGACGGCCTCGGAGAGCTCGCCGAGCACCTCGCCGGCGTTCACCCGCGGTGTCCCCGAGGCCAGGACCATGTGGAGCCGCTCCCCCGCCGAGGCGAGCAGGGCGACGCCGTTCGTCTTCGCGAGCTTCCGCGCTAGCGCCGCGAGCTGGGACGGGTCGACGTCGAGCTCCCGGATCACGACCATCGCCGGCCCGATCTGCTCGTACTCGATCTGGGCCAGCTCGAGGTCGACGAGTTTCTTCCGGAGACGCTCGATCTCCTTGCCCCGCTCCTTCCACTCGTCGAAGAAGCGCTGGACGGTCGAGGGCAAATTTTCGGGCTGGATCCGGAGCTCGGCGGCCGCGTCGGCCAGGATCTGCTCGGTATGCTGCATGGCCACGATCGCGGCCTTGCCGGCCGCGAACTCGATCCGCTCGATCCCGTCCTGGATGTGCTCGACCCTGAGGATCTTGATGACCCCGATCTCGCCCGTGGTCCGGACGTGCGTCCCGGCGCAGGCCTGGATCTCGCCGCCCACCTGGACGACGCGGATCGCGTTCCCGGGGGGCACGCCGCCCTGGTAGAGGGTGAAGCCGTACTTCTGCTCGGCCCGCTGGCGCTCCTCGAACTTGATGAAGACCGGCTTGTTGTTCTGGACGAACTGGTTCGCGAGGATCTCGATCCGGCGGAGCTCGTCGTCGGTGATGTGCTTGAAGTGCCGGATGTCGAGCCGCGCCGAGTCCGAGCCGTTCTGGGAGCCGGCCTGGTGGACGTGGGCCCCGAGGATCTCTTTTGCCGCGTGCAGCAGGACGTGGGTGCCCGTGTGGTGGCGCATCATGGACCAGCGCCGCTCCTCGTCGACCATCCCGCGCACCCGCTCGCCCCGCTTGAGCGGGCCGCCGGAGACACGGTGGAGGATCACATCGCCCATCTTGACCACGTCCTCAACCCGGACCATGGACTCGGCCGAGAGGAGGGTGCCCGTGTCTGCGGGCTGTCCTCCCCCCTCGGGGTAGAACAGGGTCTGGTCCAGGACGACGAGCCCTTCGAAGAAGTCGAGGACGATCGCCTCGAACTCGACCTCGCAGGGCTGCTCGTAGAAGAGCGGCCGGGTTGCCGGCAAGGCCGCGACGCGCTCTGCATGCACCGCGAGCGGGTCGTCTGCGGTCTCCCTCTTGTTCTCCGAGTGCATGTCGGCGATCACGGAGTAGAAGTTGTCGGGGAGCTCGACGACCGCGCCCTCAGCCGCAGCCACCTCCTTGATCAGCTCGGCGGGGAGGCCGTGCGAGTCGTAGAGGGTGATGACTTCCGCGAGCGGCACCTTCTGGCTCTTCTTCTTGTAGTTCGCCGCGACCTTCTGGATAATGCGGGTCCCCCGCTCGATGGTCGCGCCGTACTTCTCGGTCTCGCGCTCGAGGATCTCGCGGATCACCTCGGGCGACTGCTCGAATTGCTCCTCGCCGATCTCCTGGACCTGCCGCTCGACGAGGTCGGCGAGCGAGAGGTCGAGGTGGAGGTCGTTCATGACCCGGAGGGTCCGGCGGAGGACGAGCCGGGCCAGGTAGCCCTCGCGGACGTTCGACGGGACGATGCAGTCGCCGAGCATGTACGCGAGGCACCGGGTGTGGTCCGCGATGGTGTAGACCTGCTCGATCGGCGTGATCATCTTGATGTAGCGGTCGATCGGGACGTCGATGGCGGCAGCGACCTTCTTCCGGAGGGCGAAGAGGTTCGCGCCCGTGATGTCCATGAGTCCGGCGAACTTCGCGTTGAGCGCCAGGACCTTGGTGTAGTTCTTGTCCTGGAGGTGGTGGTCCAGGCCGGCCTCGGCGAAGAGGGACGAGACCAGGTCGGGGAAGACCGCGTCGTAGATCGTGGGCGAGCCCGTCGAGGCCCAGGTCAGGCGCTCGAGCCCGTAGCCGGTAT
>DAEF01000063.1 GCA_002495225.1 Methanoregulaceae archaeon UBA288
CCCTGATCGGTGTCACTCTGGTAGAGCGTGGACAACCGGGGACGAAACAGGTCCCAGTCGATAAGACCGTCGATCTCGTTGAGAGGGTCACCACGGGCGGCGACGGCCGCATACTCCTGGTGGAGAAAGTAGTTCCCGAACGTGCTCATCCAGAGAGATCGATCGAAGAATGGATAAAGGTAAGCTTGGGTTTATCGCTATTCTCAACAGTGTGGACACGGAAGAGGCCGGCGGGCGGAGGCCGCACAGTTTGTCGTAGTGCGTTTCTCCGGCCGGCCCGCCCGCGAGGACGGAGAGTACCGCTAATAACTCCACGAAGAGCGGCCGCCGCCGGCCGACCCGGGACGGAGACCCCTGTTCGACGGAACATTTCTTCGATCAGGCCCGCACGATATTAGGTAGACGCATGAGCCCGCCGACTCCCCCGACCCTGAAGATCCAGAACGTGGTCTCGACCGTCAAGGTCGCGACCGCGCTCGACCTCGTCGAGCTCGCCGGGCGGATCCCCGGCGCCGAGTACGACAAGACCAAGTTCCCGGGCCTCGTCCTCCGGCACGCATCGCCACGCTTCGTGGCCCTGGTCTTCAGCTCGGGCAAGCTCGTGCTCACCGGCATGCCGCACCCGGACGTGCTCCCCGAGGCCTTCGCGACCGCGCTCGAGGTCCTCCGGGCCGCCGGCGCCACGCTCGAGCCCTTCGACCCGCCCCGCGTCGTTAACATCGTCTCGAGCGGCTCCTTCGGTGAGGGCGTCGCCCTGCAGCGGCTCGCCATCGCCATGAACCTGGAGCACATCGAGTACGAACCCGAGGTCTTCCCCGGGCTCGTCTACCGGGTGGCCGACCCCAGGGGCGTGGCCCTGGTCTTCGGGAGCGGTGCGTTCGTGGTCACGGGGACGCGGACCGAGGAGCAGGGAGCACGCGTCGTGGCGGAGGTCCGGCGCGCGATCGACCAGGCCGCCGCGTGGATCCCGGTCTGATGCGACCGGGCTGGACCCGGGAGCCGGGCCTGCCGGCGATTCTTTCTTGACGGAATCGGCGAGGAGCCCGTCTCTGGGGGTCTGGCGCAGGGCTACCCCGCGAGCGCGAGCCAGAGCCAGTAGCAGAGCCCCTGCACGAGCACGAGGGGCAGGCCGAACCGGACGAAGGCCCGGACCGAGACGGTCGCGCCCATCCTCTCGGCCGACTCGAGTACGATCAGGTTCGAGGCCGCCCCGAGGATCGTGAGGTGGCCGGCGATGGTCGAGCCGGCCGCGAGCGCCAGCAGGGCCGACGCGCCGTGCGGCTCGACGAACGGGAGCGCGATCGCGACGAGCGGGACGTTCGAGACGACCTGGCTCCCGACGACGGCGGCGGCCATCACTACGGCCGTCGAGCCGGCGCTCCCGAACGACGCCTCGACCAGCCCCGAGCTGCGGACGGCCGCGGTCATGACGAAGAGCCCGGAAAAGAGGAGGAGCGTGCGCCAGTCGACGCCGGCGACGAGCCCGCGCCGGTCCCGTCCAAAGAGGAGGAGCGGGGCCGCGGCCGCGAGCGCGACCACGAACGGCTGGAGCGGCGGCAGGCCGCCGCCGAGCCCTGTTGCGATCCCGGCGAGGACCAGGGCGCCGAGGACCAGGAGCGAAAGGAGCAGGGGGAGGTCGCGGTGCCGCCCGCCATCATCGTGTCGTGGAACGGCAGCAGACGAGGCGGCCGAAGCGCCGATTACAGACGGGCAGGCGAGGCGGAAGAGAACGAGCACGGCCGCGAGCCCCGCGAGCGTCGGCGGGCCGAGGTCGACGAGAAAGGCCGTGAACGGCGCCTCGAGGACCGGGCTCGCCGCGATCAGCAGGTTCTGCGGGCTCCCGAGCGGGCTCGGCACGGCCCCCGTCGTGATCCCGGCCATGAGCAGGAGGAGGAGCGGCTCGGGCGGAAGCCCCCGGTGCCGGGCGAGCCGGACCAGGAACGGCGTCCCGACCACGGCCACAGCGTCGTTGGTCACGAGGGCCGCGAGGACCGCGATCCCGAGAAGAAGCGCCCCGAGGACGGGGGTCGAGAGCGGGAGCCGGTCGAGTTGCGCGAGGGCTTCGTCCGCGAGCCGGCTCCGGCCGAGCCCGGCCCCGACCACGAAGAGGGCCGCGAGCGTCGCGATGACGCCCCAGTCGATCGCCGCCACGGCCCCGCCCGGCGAGATCCCGCCCGTCGCCACCACGACAAGGGCGCCGGCCAGTGCGACGGCCCAGGCGGGAAACGTCCGGCCGCGAACCCGCCGGACGGCCAGCAGGGCGGCGGCCACGACCAGGACGGCGAGAGGCGGAACGAGCGGCATAACGGTCAAATAGCAGGGGGATTATTGTAATCGTATGAAGTATCACTACGTGATGGTTGCGCTCATGGTCGCGCTCGCGGTCTGCGCGGCCGGCTGCACCGGCGGCGGCACCACGAACGCCACGACCACGCCCCCGACCACGGCCGCCGCCGGAACGGCCGGCACCACGGCCGCCGTCACCACGGCCGATTCCGCCGCCCTCGACGTCCTCCCCGCGGGCCAGGCCCTCGGGATCTCGGTGAACCGGCAGCCGCTCAACCGCGATATCGACGTCTCCTTCAACGGCGGCTCGGCCCAGGGAGCGGTCCGCGCGATGGAGGTGACCGTGACGCGCTCGGACGGCACGACCGAGACCAAGCCGCTCGAGGCCCGCCAGGGCGCCGAGGTGACCTTCAAGGGCACGAAGGGCGTGGACACGGTGGTGGTCACGGCGACCCTGACGAACGGGAAGACCTACCGGTTCTTCCGGCAGACGCTCGCGTGAGCGCGGCTCACGACCTTTTTTCGACGAGCCAGTGGAGGAGGACGCCCTCCTCGCACGGGACGGCCGACGCGAGCCGGAGCCGGACGAACGGTTCGGCCGCGGAGAGCCCCTCGCCGTCCGCGAGGGTCGGCGCGGTGCTCCCCCCGATGATGATGTTGCCGACGTAGACGTAGAGCTCGTCCACGAGTCCGGCCGTCACGAGCGCGGCGATCAGGGTGCCGCCGCCCTCGACCATGAGCCGCCGGACCCCCAGGTCGTGGAGCCTCTCCAGGAGGAGGGCGAGGTCGACCCGGTTCGTGCCTGCGACCACGACCGTGGCGTGCTCTTCGAGCGCTGCCCGCTTCCCGGCCGGGGCCGCCTCCGAGACGGCGATCACGCGCAGCCCATCGCCGCGGTGGAGCACGGAGGCGTCCGGGGGAGTGCGGGCGCGCGAGTCGACCACGATCCGGACCGGGTGGGGCCCGCGCCCCGCGGCCTCCCGCGCCGCGATGAGGGCCGGGTCCTTGACCGTCAGGGACGGGTCGTCGGCGAGCACGGTCCCGATGCCGACCATGACCGCGTCAGCGCCGGCCTTGAGGCGGTCGACCCGCCGGAAGTCGGCGGGGCCCGAGATCTTCACCTGCCGGCGCTCGAACGTCGAGAGCTTGCCGTCGGCCGACATCGCGGCGTTCACGAAGACGTGCGGTCGTCGCATGGGTACGGGTTGGGCGGCGGGGAATATGGCACCTCGCCCGGGCGGCAACAGGCTTAAAGGCCGGTGCGGCAATCACCTCTCCATGTTAGAACTCCTGTTCGCCCCGCGCTGGTCGCCCTATCTTGCCGGCGCCGGGATCGGGGTCCTCATCACATTCGCGTTTTGGCTCACGAACAAGCCCCTCGGCGCCTCGACCGCGTTCGCCAAGGTGAGCGGCATGATCGGCCGTCTCGTCGCTCCCGAACGGGCTGGGGCGATGGAGTACTACCGGAAGGTCGAGCCGACCGTGGACCGGCAGTTCATGGTACTGCCCGGGATCATCATCGGGGCCTTCATCGCCGCGTGGCTCTCGGGCTCGTTCGGGATCGAGGTCGTGCCGTCGTTCTGGGCCGAACGGTTCGGCGACACCGTTCCCCTCCGCTGGATCGCCGGCATCGCCGGCGGGATCCTGCTCGGGTTCGGCGCCCGCTGGGCCGGCGGGTGCACGAGCGGGCNNGCACGAGCGGGCACGGGATCAGCGGCAACCTCCAGCTCTCGATCGCCTCGATGCTCGCGTCCGCAGGGTTCTTTCTCGGCGGGATCCTGGTCGCGCTCGCGCTCTTCGGGGTGCCCGCGGGCCAGGGGGTCTGGGGCCTTCTCGGGGGTGCGCCGTGACCCTCGCGGAGATCCGGTCGAACCGGTCCCTCCAGACCTGGCTCGGCCTGGTCTTCGGGATCGTCTTCGGCTTTCTGCTCGTGCGGAGCGGGGCGACCGAGCACGCGGTGATCT
>DAEF01000109.1 GCA_002495225.1 Methanoregulaceae archaeon UBA288
TGGTACAACATCCAGGCCGACCTGCCCACTCCCCTCGATCCGCCGCTCAACCCGAAGACGGGAAAGCCGGCGACGCCCGGCGACCTCTCGGCGATCTTCCCGATGGAGCTGATCCGGCAGGAGATGGCGACCGACCGGTACATCGACATCCCCGAGGAGGTCGTCGACATCCTCCGCCTCTGGCGCCCGAGCCCCCTCTTCCGTGCCCACCGCCTCGAACAGTTCCTCAAGACCCCGGCAAAGATNNAGCCACAAGCCCAACACGGCCGTGCCGCAGGCCTATTATAACCGCGAGGCCGGGATCGAGCGGCTCGCCACCGAGACGGGTGCCGGGCAGTGGGGCTCGGCCCTCGCCTTCGCGACCTCGCACTTCGAGATGGACTGCACGGTCTACATGGTCCGGGCGTCGTACGAGCAGAAACCGTACCGCAAGATGATGATGCAGGTCTGGGGAGCCGACTGCCACTCGAGCCCGTCGACGCTCACCGCGTCCGGGCGGGCCATGCTCGAGAAGGACCCCGACACGACGGGCAGTCTCGGGATCGCGATCTCCGAGGCCGTCGAGGACGCCGCGACCCATGCGAACACGAACTATGCGCTCGGCTCGGTCCTGAACCACGTCTGCCTGCACCAGAGCGTGATCGGCCTCGAGGCCCGCGAGCAGCTCGCCTCGGTCGACGACTATCCCGACGTCGTGATCGCCTGCGTCGGTGGGGGCTCGAACTTCGCCGGGACAGCGTTCCCGTTCGCAGGGGACAAACTGACCGGAAAACACCCCGACGTCGATATCATCGGCGTCGAGCCTGCCGCCTGCCCGACGCTCACGAAGGGGCTCTATGCCTACGACTATGGCGACGAGGCAGGCCTGACGCCGATGCTGATGATGTACACGCTCGGCCACGACTTCGTGCCCCCCGCGATCCACGCCGGGGGCCTCCGGTACCACGGCGACTCGCCGATCGTCTCGAAGCTCGTCAAGGACGGGGTCGCGCGGGCCGTCTCGCTCTACCAGAACGAGGTCTTCGAGGCGGCCCAGACCTTCGCCCGGACGGAGGGGATCATCCCGGCCCCCGAGGCCGCGCACGCGATCCGGACCGCGATCGACGTCGCCCTGGAGTGCCGGAAGACGGGCGAGGCGAAGACGATCCTCTTCAATAACTCGGGTCACGGCCACTTCGACCTCGCCTCGTACGAGGCCTATTACGCCGGCAACCTGCCCGACTACGACTACCCCGAGGAGCTGATTAGGGACGCCCTCTCGAGGCTGCCGAAGGTCGCGTAAGCGTGCCGGCCTTCCGGACGATCGGCCTGGTGGTCAACCCGTTCGCGGGCCTGGGGGGGCGCGTCGGGCTGAAGGGGACGGACGGGCTTGCCGACCGGGCGCTCGCCCTCGGGGCCGAGCCGCTGGCGCCGGCGCGGGCCGCGATGGCCCTCGCCCCGCTCGCCGGGCACGGGCTCCGGTTCGTCACGGCGTCCGGGAAGATGGGTGAGGAGGCGCTCGCCCGGGCAGGAATTCCGGACTCCGCGTGCGTGTACGGGCCGGGCGTCCCGTCGACGGCCGCCGACACCCGCGCGGCCTGCCGCGCCTTCCTCGACGACGGCGTCGACCTGGTCCTCTTCTGCGGCGGCGACGGCACCGCCCGCGACGTCGCGGACGTGGTCGGCACCGACGTCCCGGTCCTCGGGATCCCGGCCGGGGTCAAGATGTACTCGTCGGTCTTCGCGCTCGACCCGGGCACGGTGGCCCGCGTCGTGCTCGCGGACGGGCCGGCGAGGCTCGCCGACGCCGAGGTGATCGACGTGGACGAGGAGGCGTACCGGGCAAACGACTTCCGGACCGTGCTCCACGCCATCGTCAGAACGCCGTCCGCGCCGGGGCTGGTCCAGGCCAGCAAGCGGGTCTTCGAGGAGGCCGACGAGGACCGGGCCCGTGCCGCCATCGGCGCGTTCATCGCGGACGCGATGCGGCCCGGCGTCCTCTACCTGCTCGGGCCCGGGACCACGACGGGCGCCGTCGCCGAGCGGCTGGGCGTGAACGCGACCCTGCTCGGCTTCGACGCGGTCCTCGACGGCCGGCTCGTGGGCGCCGACCTCGCCGAGACGGACCTGCTTGCCCTGCTCGGCGACGGGCGCGAGGCCCGGCTCGTCCTCTCCGTGATCGGCGCCCAGGGGTTCGTGCTCGGACGCGGCACGCAGGTCGTCACGCCGGCCGTGATCCGCCGGATCGGCCCCGAACACCTGATCGTGCTCGGCACCCCCGGGAAGCTCGCCCGGACGCCCCGCCTCCACGTCGACACGGGCGACCCGGCCCTCGACCGGGCGTTCGGCCCGTACCTCCGGGTCGTCACCGGCTACGGCACGGCGCAGCGAAAAAGGGTCGGTGCCGACACCCCTGCATAGTCCCCCGGCCGTCCCGGGAGATGCTCCCGCGGCCCGGTTCACGCCCGTCACGCAGGAGAGGGGGGGTCCCGACGACCCGTTCGGGTGCTCCGGAGCACGGCCCGGGCGACGGCGGAGTGCGCGAACGCCACGGCACGGCCTTCTGACGCCCCCGTGGGAAAACCGTATCTAGGATCGACAACAGAGCGATGGGCACGATGTTCCGCCCCCTTCTCCTGCTCTGCCTCGCCGTCCTGGCCCTCGCTGCCGCCGCCCCGGCCGTCCCCGTGACGGGCCCGGTCGTGATCACCGCGCCCGGCACCTACGAGCTCGCGAACGACATCGCGGGCGCCGGCGAGGCGGCCGGGATCGAGGTCAGGGCGTCAAACGTCGTGATCGAGGGGAACGGGCACACGCTCGTCGGCAGCAGTGCCCGCGACCTGCCCGGGATCCTGGTGCAGGGCACGGAAGGGGCGCCGGCCGACCGGGTCGAGATCCGCAACATCTCGCTCCAGGACTGGCAGCACGGCGTCCACGCGATCGGCGTCTCGGGCCTCGTCCTCGAACGGGTCACGGCCCGTGAGAACCGCGACCACGGCCTCTACCTCTTCGCCGTCACGAACGCGACAATCGAAAACTGCACGGCCGTGGCGAACCGGGGCACGGGCCTCGTCCTCTCGGACGTCAGCCACGACAACCTGGTCCAGGCGACCACCGCGAGCGAGAACGAGCACAACGGGCTGATGCTGATCGCGTCGGACCGCAACCGCCTGCTCGGCAACACGGTCCGCGACAACGGCGCCTACGGGATCGACTGCTACCTGACCCGTGAGAACGTGATCGCGGACAACCTCTTCGTGAACGCGAACAACACCCACATCGAGGAGTTCGACCGCGACACCTGGTCGCTTCCGGCATCGGCGGGCCCGAACATCGCGGGCGGCCCCATGCGGGGCGGGAACTACTGGGGCCAGCCCGACGGGAAGGGGTACTCCGAGGTCACGCCCGACGCGGACGGCGACGGGTTCTGCGATGCGCCCTACACGCTCGAGGAGGGGAGCGTCGACGAGCTGCCCCTGAAGGGCACGGGCGCCACCCCCCCGGCGACCACGGCGACACCGGGGTTCGGCTGGGCCGGCGCACTCGCCGGCCTCTCGGCGCTCTTCCTCCTCGTGCGGCGGCGCTAGACCACGAGGCGCCTCTTCATCAGTCGGATCGCCAGGAGCATGACAAGGCCGGTGGCGACGAGCAGCCAGGCCGCGCTCGCGAGCATGAAGGGCGCGAGGGCCGGCAGGGTCAGGCCCCGCGCGATCGAGACGATGTGCGCGAGCGGCAGGAGGCCGTACGCGACGTACTGCACCGGGAGCGGCAGGCTCTCGAGGGGGAAGAAGGTCCCCGAGAGGACCATCATCGGCGTGATGATCAGAAACGACGGGTAGTTGAGGGTGTCGATCGACGGCGTCCAGGCCGTGAAGCAGAGGCCGATCGCCCCGAAGAGGAGGCCGCCGACCAGGGCGAGCGGGAGGAGGAGGAGCGAGGACGGCAGGCTCACCAGGCCCAGGAGGATCAGGATGGGCAGGATCAGGACCGTGTAGATGACGGACTTGGTGGCCCCCCAGAGGATCTCGCCCACGATCACCTCCTCGATCGTGACCGGCGTCGCTACCAGGGCGTCGAAGGTCTTCTGGTAATACATCCGGACGAACGAGCCGTACGTCGTCTCGTAGTACGCGCCGTTCATGATGCCGATCGCGACGATCGCGGGGGCGACAAAGCGGGCGTAGTCGACGCCGCCGATCTCCTGCACGAACTGGCCCAGGCCGTACCCGAGCGCGATCAAAAAGAAGAGCGAGTCGAAGATCGGCGGCAGGAAGCTGACCTTCCAGGTCCGCAGAAAGATGTGGAGGTTCCGGCCCCAGACGTGCCGGAAGCGCCACGAGACGCTGCCGGGCGTCACTCCCTGAGCCCCCTGCCCGTCAGGCGGAGAAAGACGTCCTCGAGGGTCGCGTTGCGGACCGAGAGCCGGGACGGGTTGCAGGCGGCGACCAGGCGCTGGACCAGGGCGTCGGGCGCGTCCGTCGTGATGTGGACCAGGTCGCCGAACCGCTCGAACACCACCCCCTCGCGCTCGAGGCAGTCAATCACGGCGGGGTCGTCCACGGTCTCGATCAC
Source organism: Methanoregulaceae archaeon UBA288 (assembly GCA_002495225.1). Lineage (GTDB taxonomy): Archaea > Halobacteriota > Methanomicrobia > Methanomicrobiales > Methanospirillaceae > UBA288. The sequence continues at coordinate 4,552 of DAEF01000109.1, forward strand.
GGCCCGGCCCATGCGTGCGGCCACGATCTCGGCGGGGCTGCCCTCCACCAGGATCCGGCCGCCGTCCATGATCACCAGCCGGTCGCAGAACCGCTCGGCCTCCTCGAGGTAGTGGGTCGAGAGGAGGATCGTCGAGCCCGCCGAGCGGAGCGAACGGAGCCGCTCCCAGATCAGGGCCCGGGCCTGGGGGTCGAGGCCGGTCGTCGGCTCGTCCAGGATCACGAGGCGGGGCCGGTTGATCAGGGCCCGGGCGATCGTGAGCCGCCGCTTCATCCCGCCCGAGAGCGACTCGATCACGGTGTCCCGCTTCTCGTCGAGGCCGAAGAACCCGATCAGCTCCCCGGCCCGCCGCGCGGCTTCGGCCCGGTCGATCTCGAAGAACCGGGCGAAGACCGTCAGGTTCTCGTAGACCGTGAGGTCGGGGTCCAGGTTGTTCTCCTGCGAGACAACCCCGATCAGGGCCTTGATCTCCCGCGGGCGGTCGTCGACGGACATGCCGAAGACCTCGAGCCGGCCGCCGGTCGTGGGCGAGACGCAGGCGATCATGCGCATGATCGAGGTCTTGCCGGCGCCGTTCGGGCCGAGAAAGCCGAAGACCTCGCCCTCCTCGACCACGAACGAGCACCGGTCGACCGCGACCAGGTCGTCGTAGCGCTTCAGGAGTCCCTCCGCGAGGATCGCCGGCGCCGCCATTCTCGGATTATTCACCTTTGCACCATAAGCGCTTTGCGACGGGCGAACCTTGAAGCCCCGCCGTGCCGAACCAGGATCGATGGCGGTCCCGTTCAGGTGCACGGACTGCGGCCGGTGCTGCGTGAGCCTCGGCCGCTCGATCTCGATCGAGCGACGGGTGACCGGCCGGCACTACGACTGTCGGGAGGGCGTGACGAACGAGGCGTTCCGGGCGGAGGTGAGCGAGGAGCACCGGGCGGCCGTGCCGTCCTCCGCGGGCTGCCCGTTCCTGATCGTCTCGTCAACGGGCATTTCGGCCTGCGCCTGCTACGCGACCCGTCCCCGGCTCTGCAGGGAGTACCGGTGTGCATCGATGCGGGTCTTCGCCCCCGACGGCACGGAGTGCGGGCACGTGGGCGGGCGACGCTCTTTGCTGACCGACGATGCCGCGCTGGAGGCGCTCTGGGACCCGGGCGACGGCGAGGAGGGCGCCGCGTGGCGAGAGCGTATCGAGGAGGTCCTGGTCCGGGCCGGCTACGGGGTGGAATGGTATGACTGAGGCCGAAGAGCGCGTGCTCCGGGTCGAGAAGGGCACGGTCGAGTGCCGGCCCGGCGTGCGCACAGGGCTCGACCGGTGCCGGTTCTGCGCCTCGTCGCGGGCGTTCTGCGAGGGCGGTGCCTGGAAGCGGTCGCCCGCGCTCGCCTACTGCATGGCCAGCCGCGTCACCGAGGAGGTCGACCTCTCGAGGGTCGAAGCGGTGCGGTGCGCGGACCTTACCGGCGAGGGCTTCCGCTCGATCATGAGCATCATCTCCTGAGAATCGATGGGCCCGACCGGGATCGAACCGGTGATCTACGCCGTGTAAGGGCGTCGTCATGACCGCTAGACCACGAGCCCGCGCCTGGAAAGATCGGGGGGCGTCGCTATTAAAGGTGGTGCCGATCGAATCCCAAACCAGCTCTTTTTATATTTGCACCGGGCAAGTCATGACAGAGCGTTCTCGTCATGGCCCAGGACTCAGGCATCATCGCGCCCGAACTGCTCGCGGGGGTGCGCGCGCTCCTCAAGAACAACCCCAAGGGGATGTCCGTCTCGGATATCGCCGCTGGTCTCGGCCTGAACCGGAACTCGGCCGCCAAGTACCTCGACATCCTGAGCGTGGGCGGCCAGATCGAGATGCGTGCGTTCGGGCCGGCGAAGGTCTACTTCCTGTCGCAGCGGGCGCCTCTCGGCGCGATCCTGAACTACACGTCCGAGTACATCCTGATCCTCGACCAGAACTACCGGATCATCCAGGTGAACGACCGGTTCCTCGAGTTCCTCGATCTGGACCGGGCCGACCTGCTCGGCGCCTCGATCGACACGATCCATCTGCCCATCGTCTCGGCCCGCGAGGTGAGGAGCCGGATGCTCGAGGCCCGCTCCGAGGGCGAGGTCTCGCTCGAGATCGAGCAGGAGATCGGGGGCGCGGCCCGGTACTACCGGGTCCGGCTGGTCTCGACCGCGTTCGACGACGGCTCGACGGGCCTGACCTGCATCATCGAGGAGATCACGGCGAGGAAAGAGGCCGAGCGGGCCCTCCTGGAGCGGGAGCGGCGCTTCAACGAGCTCGTCGAGCTCTCGCCGTTCCCGTGCGCCATCGTGGACGCGAACGGCCGGTACGTCTACGTGAACAGCCGTTTCACCGAGACCTTCGGCTACACCGCCGACGAGATCGGGACGATGGACCGCTGGTTCGAGCTGGCCTATCCCGACCCGGACTACCGCTCGGCCATGGCCGTGGAATGGGACCGGGAGAGCGGGTCGGCAGAGCCCCCCGAGCCCCGGTTCTTCCACCTCCGGACCCGGAGCGGGGAGGTACGCGAGGTCGTCTTCCGCCGGCGACGGCTCTCGGACGGCAACCACTACCTCGTGTACGAGGACATCTCCGAGCTCCGGCGGCTCGAGAACGAGCTCGCCGAGCGGAACCGGATCGACGATGCGCTCTACCGCTCGCTCCGCCGGCTCCGGGAGATCACCGAGGCCGGGCACAACCTCCTCTTCGGCGCCGGGCTGGACGGCCGGATCCTCTACGCCTCCCCGCTCTTCGAGAGGGTGGCGGGCCGCCGCCCGGCCGGGTTCGTGGGCCTGCCGCTCGACGAGATCCTGTCGGCCGCCGGGGTCGACCTCGGGCCGGCGTTCCTGGCGGAGATCGCAGCCGGCCGGCCCCTGGAGGAGCAGGAGTTCGTCGTCTCCCGCCCGGACGGCACGACGGCCACCCTGATCGCGAGCCTCGTCCCGTCACGGAACGCATCGGGCGAGGTGACGGGGCTCGAGGGCGTTCTCCTGCTCTGCTCCGATCGGAACGGATAACCCGCACCGGCGCACGCGTCACGCGTCGCCCCAGTCCGGCGGGGGCGGCGGGATCGCCACCGGTTCAAAATCTATCCGGTGTTCGTCATACTTCTCCCCCGACTCGTCCATTCTGCGTCCCGCCAGGTATTCCAGGCACGCGAAGATCATCCGGATGGTCGCCTCCGGAAAGAGCGACGCCATGAGCCCGTGGAGGTCCGGCCGGAGCATGAACGCGTAGATGTCGCGCCGCAGGGGGCCGTACCGCTCGAAATCGACCAGGATATGGGCGATCACGAACCCCAGGCTCATGCTCTGGGGGCCCCAGTTCAGATCCGCCTTCGGATCATGTGTGCCTGCGAACATGAGGAGACACGAGACGACGGTCGCTTCCTGAAAGCCGTTCGCCGCCCCGGCAAAGAGCGACGGCGAGAGTGTGACGGCGTCCTCCTCGAGCCGGATCACCTCCCCCAGGAGATACTCCTGCTCCCAGGTCCGGTGAGCGAAGATGTCGTGCGCGCACTCAATCGTTTCAGCTGATAGCTCCCGCTCCGCGCGCCGTTCGCGGAACCACCCGACGACATGGTCGCGGACGAACGGCAGCCGGTAGACCCCGGCGAGATCGTCGCCCGCGAACTCCGCGAAGACATACTCCGCGATCGACGGGCTGTCGACCACGGACCAGACGTTCTCTTTTCCCGGGTCCCGCGCCACGTCGATCCTTCCTTTGGTCCGCAGATACCCCAGGTGCTGGTTCCGGATCGTCGCCCGGTCCTGGACCCCGAACCGCTCGAGGAGGTGCGACCGGATCTCGCTCTCGGTCGCGCTGCCGTCCTTTCGGGAGAGGAGAAACCGCATGATCTCCCGCTTCACGACCCCGTTCCCGACCTTCTCGCCGCGCCCGCGCCGAAGCGTATCGCCCATGGGCAGTACTGTGAGCAACCGGCTGATAATGGTTTTGATACATGATGGTATCCATTAGTCGAACCAGTGCGGTTATTTCCGCGGGAAAACCCCAGGGTAATTTATTCTGAAAATATCGATAATAATCAGCGGCGCCAACAGAATACTCATGGCAACACTCGATTTCGGGACGAGACTCGTCCGCAGAATGAACTACAACCGCGTCGTCTCGCTCCCCAAGGCCTGGCTGCGGGACCGGGGGCTCGAGGACTCGGGCGCCGTCCGGTGCGTCATGAACGAGGCCGGCGACCTCGTCCTCTCGCCCGCGGAGGGGACGTGACCGCCGGCGAGGTCCGGCGCGCGGCCGGCGTCCTCTTCGAGCCGGGCCAGGTGGTCGAGGTGCGGGCCCTCGCCGGGTTCGGCCGGCCGCGCTCGGGCTACTTCGACGACCTCGACCTCCTCGCCGAAAAGGTCGACGCGCTCTCGGCCGACCCCTCGATCACCGGGTGCTACTGGACGCTCAACCCCTGCCACCCTGACCTCTTCGCACGGCGGGCGAACGCCATCGGGCCCGCGCGGGAGACGACGACCGACGCCGGGATCCTCGCCCGCCAATGGCTGCTCGTCGACGCCGACCCCGTGCGGGCGAGCGGGATCAGCGCGACCGAGGGCGAGAAGGCCGCGGCCCTCGCGCGGGCCGGCGAGATCGCGGGCGCGCTCGAAGCCGACGGCTGGCCGGCGCCCGTCCGGGCCGACTCGGGCAACGGCGCGCACCTCCTCTACCGAATCGACCTCGAGAACGACGCCGACAGCACGGCGCTCGTCCGGCAATGCCTCGAGGCGCTCGCCGCCCGGTTCTCCGACGACGCCGTGACCGTGGACGTCTCGGTCTCGAACGCCGCCCGGATCGTCCGGGCCTACGGCACGCCGAACCGGAAGGGCGCGAACCGGCCCGACCGCCCGCACCGGGCGACGGCGCTGACCGCGGTGCCCGACCCGGTCGAGGTCGTGCCCGTCGCGCTCCTCGAGGCGCTCGCGAACGAGCGCGTGCCAGCTGTGACAACTGTGACACCTCCGCCACACGCCCCCAACGCCATCGACCTCCGGGCCTGGATTGAACGCCACGCCCCCCGGATCGCCGCGGCCGGGTACCGGCTCGTCGAGAAGCCGAAGAGCGGCCACCGGTACTTCGCCGAGATCGAGCCCTGCCCCTGGTCGAGCGACCACGCCACCGGCGCGTACCTCGGCGAGATCGACCACGGCGGCGTCTACGCCCGCTGCCAGCACGCCTCCTGCGGCGGCGCCGGCGGGCCGAACCGCTGGCCCGAGTTCCGGCGGGAGATCGAGCCGCCGCCGGAGCCGGCGGCCGAAGCCGGCCCGCGACGGCTCACGCTCTCGTACTTCGAGAAGGACGGCGACCTCTACCTCGTCGCCATCACGAAGGACGACGAGTTCGGCTTTATCCACCTCGAGCCCGGCGGCACGGTCGGCTTCGTGCCGTCCGTCACCCTCGGCGACGGGACGATCGTCGAGCCGCGGCGGCTCGCCGTCCACCAGGACAGCGGCGAGCTGATGCGCGTGGTCGGCATCCCGCGGCTCGAGCTCGTGCGGGCCGCGCCCGTGCTCGGGGCCCGCGCGCTCTTCCGGCGGATCGACGAGCACATCAACCGGTACGCCGACCTCCCGGTGCTCGAGCGCGAGATGGGCGCGTACTACGCCCTCTTCAGCTGGTTCTACACCCGGCGCGCGACCTCGCCGTACCTGCGGTACATCGGCGACACCGGGACGGGCAAGAGCCGGTGCGCGCGGGTGATCGTCGACCTCTGCTTCCTCCCCCTCCTGAGCGGCGGCACCTCGCCCTCGGCCCTGATGCGGCAGCACGAGAAGTGGCGCGGGACCGTGCTGATCGAGGAGGCGGACTTCGCGGGCGACATGGCTTCGCCCGTGATCAAATGGCTCAACGTCGGGTTCGAGCGCGGCACCTGGACCATGCTCTCGGACAAGAACGACCCCTCGACACAGCAGGCGTTCCGGCCGTGGGGCCCGAAGGTGATCGCCATGCGCACGCCGTTCCGGGACAACGCGACCGAGGCGCGGTGCCTGAGCTACTCGCCGCGCGAGACGCGGCGGACTGACATCCCGCGCGAGCTGCCGGCGGCGTACCACGAGGCCGTGGACGACCTGCGGGCGGCGATCGCCCGGTTCGTGCTGGCGCACTGGCGGGACTTCGACCCGCAGTGGGTGGTCGCGGTGCCGGAGGTCGAGGCCCGGATCCAGCAGATGGCCGAGCCGGTCTCGGCGATCCTGCAGTACGTCGACGACGGCGAGGAGCGGTACCGGGCCCACGTGCGCGCCCGGCAGCGGGAGGTCCGGCGGACCCGGTCGGAGTCGCGCGAGGGCGCGTTCTTCAACGAGGCGCTGACGCTCGCGCTGGGCGAGGCGGACGGCGGGCCGGTGGAGGCGGTGACGGCCCGCATGGTCGCGGACGCCTTCAAAACGTCGCCGATGGCCGTGACGGTCGCCCTGAAGTCGATCGGGTTCGAGGTCGAGCGCGAGCGGATCGCGGTCCGGAGCGACGAGGGGGTCCGGAAGAGGACGGTCCGCCGGCTCGCGGTTGCGTCGGCGGAGGCCTGGGACCAGATCGTGCGCCGGTACTACGTCGAGAGCGAGGACGCGCCGGCCCCGGACTGCCCCGAGGCCCTGCGCGGGTCGGCGTTCCGGTGCCGGCCGGCGGCGGCGGCCGATCCGTTCGCGCGCTGGTCCTGCCCTGCGGACCAGGCGTCACAGGTGTCACATCTGTCACGCGACCCCGCGCGCGTGCCGGGCCCGGACCGGTACGTCCACGTCCAGGCGGACCCGGCGCCGTGCGACGCGTGCGGGCGCTCGCCGTCCCACTACGTGGCGAGCGGGCGCGGGGCGGCGGTGATCGAGCAGGGCGACCCGGCGAACCATCACCTGTGCCGGAACTGCTGGCTCGCGCTCGGGGAACCCGACGCGGTGCCCGCGGACGGGGCGGCGGAGGCGGACGGGGCCGCGGGGTGACCGGGCCGTCCCGGCAGGGAGGGGGGGGGCAGATGAAAGGACGCGGGACGCCGGGGCGATCGTGGTCGTGCCCGAGTGGTTTCCGCACGAGTACGGGCGGCGGTTCGGGTACTGAGCGGGCCCGCCCCTCACCGCTTCGCCACGACGGCCGCCTCGACGACGGCGCACTCCGCGGGTGTGAGCGCGTAGAGGTCGTAGACGAGCGCGTCGATCTCGCGATCGGCCTGCTCGACCTGCATCTCGAGCAGCCGGCGGTGGAGGTCGAGCATCGTCTCGATGGAATTATGGTGCCGCTGCGGACCCGTCATTTAGGGCGACGATCACTCATCTCGCTGGCCCGCATCATCGGGCTGATACTCTTCCATGCCCCCGTCGTGGTGCGCCTTTTCCAACACCGTTAGGAGTGCTTCAGCAAGTTTTTGCGCCGAAGCGTAGGACATGAATACGCGGACGCCAGGGAGATGAACCGTATCATCCCTCTTGAAGCCCGGCACCTGCAGGAGATCGATGAAAACGTCGCGGTGGCTGACGTTCACGGTCGCGAGGTTGGAATACACAACCCGTTCGATGTCGGTCACGGTCGGGGTGTTCTCGATATCGTACGAGCTGCGGAGATCGATCGACACAGTGGTCCCCGCCCGATCCCCCTGTACCGGTGGTCTGGATGTCATGTCGTCTCCCGAAGATACCGCAACGAGCCCGTCTCTATTCTTGTCCCGTACAGGTCGCTCTTCTCTTTCATTGAGGTCACGCCGTATCTCGTTCCAGTTCTACCAGATGAGATTACGAAGGGCTCGAACTTTTCGCGGACGTATTTTTGATGATAGTCGTGCACGGCCGTGTCCATGCAGTCGGAGCCGTCGCGATCGTCGAGCATCGCATAGGCGAGGAACGATAGGGCGACAAATTTCTTGGAGTGAGTTTTCACGCGGTAGCGAGGGTGCTGGGGGTCATCCGAGACGTTTACGATCAGATCGAGTTTGATCAGCGTGGCAAGAGCAGAGCGAACGCGGGTCTCGCCTTTGCCGGTCAGCTCCTGGAGGTCCGTAGGGCGGTAGGCGACCGAGGGCGATGCGACCATCTCCTCGACCACGTGGGCGATAACGGTGTCGCCGAAGAGGCCGCCGTACGGCGTGTCGACGAACGCCTCGAGATATTTAGGGAGCGGAGGCGCAGAACTGGTCATACTATGTATTACCTAGTCTACCGATCCCTCAAAATTCTACCGGTTCACCGCGGAAAATCAAAGCCTCCGCCAGTGGCGGTGGTGCGGAACTTCCTGGCCGTACCAGACCATCCAGCGGTCGGCCCAATCCATATCGGCAAGTGCGATCACCTTCTCTCCCCGCCACGTGAATACGCGGATATGCGAGGAGTCGAGAGATCGAACGAACGACGACGGATCGAATCCCGTAATCGGACAGCGTCGCCGGCAGAAATCCACACTCTTGACGCCGCCGCGTTTCTTGAGCCATGCGAGAAAGGCCGTCCCGTCCCGCCCCGGGTCCACTCCGTCCGGCCTACGTCGCCCGTCCATGCTCACCCTTTCCTCGCGACGGCCGCCTCGACGACGGCGCGNNCGTAGAGGTCGTAGACGAGCGCGTCGATCTCGCGATCGGTCGCCTCGACCTGCATCTCGATCAGCCGGCGGGCGTGCTCCGTCGACGCGGCCGGCAGGCGGCGGTGGAGGTCGAGCATCGTCTCGACGAGCGCGACCATCCGGGCGTGCTTCGCCACGTCGTCGGGGTTCGCGGGGTCGATGGGGCGGATAGGGATTTGCTCGATGTAAATGATTTTTAAACGATAAAATCCGCCTTGGACGACATCGCAGATCGTCGAGAGGAAGAAACGGCTGAGTTTTGAATTGAGGATGCCGAGGAGATAACGATCATCAGATATGATTAGTTGAGTGTTGTCATTTCCATAATATCCATCATTATCAAGAGCGAAAGCTGCAATCTCACTGCTTATCCCCGGCCAGAGAATTTTTGGTTTGTCAAATTCGGAAAAGTAGGCAACTGTATCCTGAATCTCATACCACTGGTAGACTCCCGGTTTCCGCCCTGGCCACTCTCCACCATTCCACCCGGACGGTCTCGGCATCAACTCTTTCCTAAATCGTTTCAGATGAGCCTCGATAGCCGGATACTGTCGGATATCGATGCCCCGGCGGGTAAAGATGACATATTTGTCTGATGATGGCGTCCTAAATCGTTTGATATCTTTCCCAACGAGAAACGGCTTGACGAATTCAGCGCTTTGAGGGTCCTCCGCCACAATTCGGTCACGTGTCCCCTGATCAATCACAAACGCCTTGTTAAGCCCGGTTTTAATGCCGTAATAGATCTGTCCGTCGACATAATTCCTAACCGGTACTCCACAACTCCGAATTTTTCGGAGTAATGTTGTTGTCGCGATATCCGATAACGACCAACCATTATCCTCCAGATCGGCGACGAGGACATCGTGGCGAAGATTTTCGAGGTGGCTCGAAAGATCGGCGAAGTCGAGACTGTTGACATCCGCCGCGACGAAGGTTTCCGAGGGGGGCGCGTTCTCGACCCTAAGAATGCAGGGATAGATCGTCGCGCTCTCAAAAACAGGGAGCGCGCCGAAGTCGACGATCTCCTCGAGCCGCTTCGTCTTCAAAAATTTCCTGAGCGGTGCGCCGTAGTTCGATCGGAGCCATTTGTTTGCGACGATGTACGAAAACTGCCCCCCTGGACGAAGCAGGTTGATTCCACGCTCAATAAAGTAGGCATAGAGGTCCGCCGTTCCCGCATAAGCGGCATAATGACTCTTGAAATACTCCTTTTGTGTCCCGAGTGTCTCCTGCCTGACGTACGGCGGGTTCCCGATCACCGCGTCGAACCCGCCGGCCCCCATGA
>DAEF01000227.1 GCA_002495225.1 Methanoregulaceae archaeon UBA288
TCAAGTAATTATAAGATCCTACAGTGACCGGGCACCGGGACGGGATAGCGGCCGACGTCGACGGGGGCGGTGTGGTCTTTCCGGCACCCGGTGGTCGACCCCGTCCCCGCAGAAATCACGGTCGAAAATAGCCTGCCCGCGCCGGTGGGGGAAATGGGACGGCATTCTCCCGGGCCCGGGGGTTGCAGAAGGGTAATCCCCGCAGGGGTACACCCTCTCCTGCATGAGCGACGGCGAACCACCGGCCGAGCGCAGGCACGAGGTCTGCTCCGCGGAGAGGGCCGGGCACCTGGACACCCGCCTGCGCCGGGTCCTCTACCGCCCGGACCGGGTTGCCGGGCGGTACGTGAAGCCCGGCGACCGGGTGCTGGACTTCGGGTGCGGGCCGGGATTTTTCACCCGCGAGCTTGCGGCGAGGGTCGGAGAGGACGGGCTGGTCCTCGCCGTGGACGTGCAGGAGGAGATGCTCGAGATCCTGCGGCGCGCCCTCGGGCCGGCAGGGCTCCTCTCCCGGGTCCGAACGCACCGGTGCGAGCCGGATTCGCTCAACCTTGCGCCGGGCCTGGAGGGGTCGCTCGATGCCGCGTTCCTGATCTTCGTGGTCCACGAGGTACCCGACCCGGCGAGGCTCTTCTCCGGGATCGCAGCCCTTCTCAGGCCCGGGGCGACGCTCTTTCTCTCCGAACCCACGTTCTACGTCTCCGGGAGGGAGTTCCGGGAGACTCTCGAGCTCGCGGAGAAGGCAGGGTTCGAGACCGTGGCGCGACGACTCCTGTTCGTGAACAGGGCGGCAGTGATGCGCAGGTCGCGATGAAGGGATTCCCCGGCGCCTCACCGCGGGGATCGGCGGCAGTTGAGGACAGGGCCCCTCCTGGTTCGCCCCTCGAGGAGGGCCCGGCGAAGCCATCGTACCGTGATCGCCCGGCCGTCAGTTACATGAACCACCAGGAGTGATAGAAGAGCCGGACAGGATCGGTCCGGCGGCAGGCCCGGGCTCGAATCGTTCCGAACAGGGAGACATTGTCAGCTCTCCATCCCCGTTGCAGTCGAAGGCGCCGATCGACCCGTCAGCAGGGATCACCGCCGGAGAGCGGGCTGCACCGGTAGCAAGAGAGCAGGTTTACACAAAATTTTCCCGAGGGGGATTATCCTTCTTCAACCCGCCGATCTTTCGATGCCTGTCAGATCGTCGCCGTCCTGCACCCGGCCGTAGCCAGATACAACGCCGCGCCCTCCCGCGACGGGGCCGACACCGACCACCAGGGCGCCTCTCACGCCCTCGCCGGGGGACGTGCTTCCCGTGGGGTGGTGGTATGCGGAGAAGCCGGGTCGTCGACCCCGCGCCCCCGCGCGCGTCGCGAACCGGCCCCGGACGCCGGGGCCCAGCCGGCAGGCTTTATTGCTCACCTTCTAGATAAACTTGTTGTGTTTGTACGTGACAGACGGATGACGCGGACTCGTTCGCGGCACCTGTCGACGGCCCTCCTCGCCGTCGTGCTGCTGGTCGCATCCCTGACGGGGATCGCGTCCGCCCTCGCATGGCAGACTGAGACGGTGGACGCGGCGGGCCGTGTCGGGTTCTTCACGTCGCTCGCGCTCGACGGCGCGGGCAACCCCCGGATCAGCTACTACGACGAGACGAACGGCGACCTGAGGTACGCGTGGCGCGACGGCTCGGGCTGGCACGCGGAGACGGCGGACGCGGCGGGCACCGTCGGGAAGTGGGCCTCTCTCGCGCTCGACGGCGCTTGCAACCCCCGGATCAGCTACTACGACGAAACCAGGGGCGACCTGAAGTACGCGTGGCGCGACGGCTCGGGCTGGCACGCCGAGACCGTGGACTCGATCGGGTGGGTCGGGGAGTACACGTCGCTCGCGCTCGACGGCGCTGGCAACCCCCGGATCAGTTACTACGACAGGACGAACGACGACCTGAGGTACGCGTGGCGCGACGGCGCGGGCTGGCACACCGAGTTGGTGGCCTCGCTGAGGATCAGCGGGTGGTACTCGTCCCTCGCGCTCGACGGCGCGGGCAACCCCCGGATCAGCTACCTGTACGAGAACTCCGACGACCTCATGTACGCCTGGCGCGACGGCTCCGGCTGGCACATCGAGGTCGTGGACACCGAGGGGTACGTCGGGAAGTGCAGCTCGCTCGTGCTGGACGGGGCCGGCAATCCCCGGATCAGCTACTTCGACGACACGTTCGAGAACAAGGACGACCTGAAATACGCGTGGCGCGACGGCTCGGGCTGGCACGTCGAGTTCGTGGACACCGAGGGCATGGTCGGGTGGTACACCTCGCTCGCGCTCGACGGGGCCGGCAATCCCCGGATCAGCTACTTCGACGATACGAACTACGACCTGAAGTACGCGTGGCGCGACGGCTCGGGCTGGCACACCGAGACCGTGTACGCGGAGGGCAGGGTCGGGATGTGGACCTCTCTCGCGCTGGACGGCGCCGGCAACCCGCTGATCAGCTACCTGGACGCCGGGAACGCCAACCTGAAGTTCGCCAGCATCGCGACGCCGCCGCCGACTCCGCAGCAGGAGGACCCCCTCCCCGGCGGGGCCGCGCCGGCCACCGACACGGACGACGACGGGCTCTTCGACGACCTGAACGGCAACGGGCGGAAAGACTTCTCGGACGTCCTGGTCTTCTTCAACCAGATGGCGTGGATCGCCGCTAACGGGCCGGTCGAGCGGTACGACTTCAACGGCAACGGCCTGGTCGACTTCGCCGACGTGGTTATGCTCTTCAACTCGCTCGGGGATCCCGCACCCACCCTGATCGCGGCCGCGTTCACCATGGACCATACGAACGGCACGGCCCCGCTCGAGGTCCGGTTCAACTCGACCTCGACCGGCCCGTTCGACGACCTCGCCTGGACCGTCCTGAGCGGCCAGGCCTCGTTCGCGACCATGAACGGCACGGCCCCGACCTTCACGTTCCAGGCCCCCGGAACCTACGCCGTCACCCTGACGGCGAAGAACACGTCGACGAACCGGTCTTCCTCGGTCACGCAGGCGATCACGACCAGCGTCCAGCCGGGCCCCAACCTGCCCTACCCCTCGCCGCACGTCCTGCCCGGGAGAATCGAGGCAGAGGACTACGACATATCCGTGAGCAGCCCGGCCTACGCCGACACCACCTCCATCAACGAGGGTGGCGCCTACCGCCTCGACGGGGTCGATGTCGAGATCATCAACCACAATCACAACATCGGCTGGATACGAAAGGGCGAGTTCCTGAACTACACGGTCGATACGCCCACCGGAGGCACCTTCACGCTCACGATGAACGTCGCGAACGTGGAGACGAAAACGAGGCCCGTCAGGATCCTCCTCGACGGCGTCCCGGCCGGCGAGGTGTGGATCGGCATGAGCGCCAACTGGTGGACCTTTTCCGAGTTCGCCGCGTCGGCCCCGATCACGATCCCTGAGGGCCGCCACGTCGTGACCGTCTCGTTCGCGGAGGTCGAGCGGATGAACTTCGACTGGATGAACCTCGCCGCGACAGGCACGGTGCCGACGGTGACGCCCCTGCCCCAGCCACAGGCCCCCTATCCGGCCGAGCACGTCCTCCCCGCGACGATCGAGGCCGAGCACTTCGACGCGGGCGGCGAGGGGGTCGCGTACCACGACGTCGAGCCCGCGAACCTGGGCAACAATAAGGCTCTCCGAACGAACGAGGGCGTGGACATCGAGACGGAGGGCGGCGTCACCGGCGTCTGCTACGTCCGCGCGGGCGAGTTCCTGGACTACTCGGTGAACGCGAGCGCCGCCGAAAACGTCACCCTGACGCTCCACGCCGCGAACCCGGATCCGGCCACGAAGGCCGTCAGGGTCTACCTCGACGGCGTCCCGGCCGGCCAGGTCCCGGTCGCCCCGACGGGCGGGTGGACGACCTACCGGGATTTCTCTCTGCCGACTCCCCTTGCGTTCCCCGCGGGCCGCCACGTGGTGACCATCGCGTTCGAGGGGGTCGAGCGGCTGAACTTCGACTGGCTGCGCCTCGGGGCGGTGGTCCCGACCCCGACGGTGACGGTGACGCCGAATGTGACCGTGAACGTGACCCCGACGGTGACGGTGACGCCGAATGTGACCGTGAACGTGACGCCGACGGTGACTCTGACGCCGAATGTGACCGTGACCGTCACGCCGACGGTGACTCTGACGCCGAATGTGACCGTGACCGTCACGCCGACGGTGACCGTGACGCCGGACGCGACCGTGAACGTGACGCCGACGGTGACGGTCACGGCGACCCCGACGGCAGGGCCCGGGGCCCCCTATCCGGCCGAGCACATCCTTCCCTGCCAGGTCGAGGTCGAGCACTTCGACGCGGGAGGCGAGGGGGTCGCCTACCACGACGTCGAGCCGGCGAACCTCGGTAACAACAGGGATCTCCGGCCCGGCGAGGGTGTCGACATCGAGACGGTGGGCGACGTCACCGGCGTCTGCTTCGTCCGCGCGGGCGAGTTCCTTAACTACTCGGTCGACGCGACCGTCGCCGAAAACGTCACCCTGTCGCTCCGCGCCGCGAATCCCGACGCGGCCACGAAAGCGGTCAGGATCCTGCTCGACGGCGTCCCGGCCGGCGAGGTCCCGGTCGGCCCGACGGGCGGGTGGACGACCTACCTCGAGTTCGCCGCGCCGGACCCGCTCGAGGTCCCCGTGGGCCGCCACGTCGTGACCCTCGCGTTCGAGGAGGCCGAGCTGATCAACCTCGACTGGCTGGGCTTCGCGGCGGTGGTCCCGACCCCGACGACCACGGTGACGCCGACGGCGACCGTCACGGCGATACCGGGCCAGGAGTACACGCTGACGGTCGCCAGCCTCGACCTGATCAACGAACGGGTCGAGATCCGGAACTCGGGAATGATGGGAGTGAACCTCCAGGAATGCACCCTCTCGAACCAGGGGTCGACCTGCGTCTACACCTTCCCGGCGTTCGTTCTCGGGCCCGGGGCGACCGTGACCGTGCATACGTTCAGCGGTGCGAACACCGGGACGGACCTCTACTGGTGGGGCCTCGGGTCGGGGGCCTGGAACGACTACAGCGACACGGCCACGCTGAGACAACCGGACGGGACCATCATCTCTTCGATGGCCAGGTGGTCCTGGGCCTGACCGGCGTTTCGGTCATCCCCGGCAACCGTCTCTTTTCCTCGCCAGGGCCGCTCCGTCCGGGAACCTTTAAAACGAGCCCGGACGCGGTCCGGACGCTCCTCAGCCTGGAAGTTGACGCGCCTGGTGCCGTCGCTTCGTCACTCCCCCGGTCGGTCCGCTACCTGCCCCGCCACGGCCGCTGCCCGCCGCCCCGCGCGACGATGTCGATCGCGTGGTCGAAGGCGGTCCCGGCCGGCTCCCGGCCGGCGGACTCGAGCCGGCGGGCGAGGTCGAGGACCGCGGTGTCCCCGGCGATCCGCTCCTCGAGCCCCGCGATCAGGGAGCTCAGCAGCTCGGCCCTGGTGGTGCCGCGCGCGGCCGCGATCTCGTCGATCTCCCGTGCGAACGACTCGAGGGAGCGGCCGGCGGCCGGGTCAGGCGGAGCGGGGGTCAGGACGACCGCCCCCCTCTGCTGTCCACACGGCCGACGATCCCGGCGGAACGGACCGGTCCTGCGATCGCGGCCCCCGGGTTTTCTACCGTGCCCGCTTCCGCCTCCCCGGACAGGACGGGGGGCCTCCCCCCGACCGTCGTCACCGGCCGGGCCCCGGCCCGCGCGGGACGGTTTCGGTTCTCTTCTCCTGGCGTTCTCCCGGGCCACGCTGCTCGCTCGTCCGCAGCCGCTCCCGGGAGCGGATAAACCTCTCCGGCAATCTCTTCGTGCACGTTCTCTCCTACCTTCTCCTTGTCGATCAACTCGTAAAAATTGTTGTTGCCAGCACTGGTCCCGCTCCAGCAGGGAAAGGAATGCCGGCCCGGTGCAGGGCGACGTCGGCCTGCGCCGGCAGATCGCGGGCTCGCTCACGGACATCGGTCCTGCTCACAGTCGAGGATGTCGGGGTGATCCCGTCGTCCGGAACGGGACGGGGTCTTCGGGAAGCCGCGAACCCGTTCTCCTCGTCGGCCGTCCACACTCCGGCGGAGGTTCGCGGCTCGAGGCCGGTGCGCCGCCCGGGCGATCGCCCTCCGGAAGGTGCTCGAAGAAGGGCCGTCCGCGCCCCAGCGCGGACCGGCTCCATGCCTGGCGGTAAAACTCATACGGGTGTACCGATGCGCCGCCCCGGCACGACTGCCGCTCAAAAAAGTCAACCGGTCGACCGTCAGCCAGAGACGGCTGGAGGGCGCCGGAAGTTCCCGCTCTCTCCCTTAATCCCGTTCGGTTTCCTCCTCGCCTGCCTCAGCGCTTTCATCCTTCGCTTTCGTCATCGTCTGGGCGAGTGCGATCAGCCCGGTCATGTCCCCCAGCGCCATCGTGTTGAGGACCGGTGCCGGGACGAGGACCAGGACGGCATTGTTGGACTTCAGCCCCTCGTAGAGCATGTTCATGCCGCGGAGGTGGAGGGCGGTCGGGTTGTCGGTGTACACCTTTGACGCGTCCTCGAAGCTTTTCGCGATCTGCCGCTCGGAGTCGCTGAGGATGACCCGCGCCTGCCGCTCGCGCTCCGCCTGTGCCTGCATGGACATCGCGTCCTGCAGCGCGATCGGGATGACGACGTCGCGGATCTCCACGGACAGCACGTTGATCCCCCACCCGTCGATCCTGCTCTGGATGGTCTTCTGGAGCTCCTGGTCGATCACCTCTCTCCCGGCGAGCATGTCCGCGAGGACCGTCTTCCCGATGACGTCCCTGAGGGCCGTCTGGGCCGCCAGGAGGACCGCTCCGCGGTAGTCCTCGACCTGGAGCGCCGCTCGCTCCGCGTCGGTCACCTGCCAGAAGAGGACCGCGTCCACGTTCACCGGCACGGTGTCCTTGGTGAGGGTCTGCTCGGCCGTGAACGAGGTCGAGACCACGCGGAGGTCGATGGTGTACGGGACGGTGTTGAGGAAGGGGACGATGACGACCAGGCCGGGCCCGCGGATCCCGACGAACCTCCCGAGGTACAGCACCACGATCCGTTCCCATTGCTTGACGATCCTGATGCTCAGCGCAACGAGCGCGAGGATAACGACCAGCAGCACCAGTAGTATTGTCGTTGTCACGAGGTCTACCATTCAGATCCCGCCTCTCGATCTGCGTTACATGACACCCGTGATGATAATGGTATGGAACGCTGCACGCGGCGCTCTTCCTCGACCCCCCTTCGTCCATGCCGCCCTCCGCCCCGAACGGGAGACGCCGCCGGCGGGGAGGCTTCCGGTGCGGCGGTGCGGTCTCGTTCTCCCGCGTCGACCGACCCCGGGGAATGACTGTACGCGGGGCGCAGAGGCGGGAGGGCACGACGATGGAGACCGTGCGACCGGAGATCAGGAGAGGCCTAAACGCTCGCGAACACGAGAGCGCCGAGCGGTGCCTCGTCACGGGGGCGGCGAACGACGGCGGGGACGCACCGGTCCCGATCGCCCGGGCCCTGGTCCGGCCGATCACTTCGACGGCCCGGCACCGGCTCGCCGGCATCACGGAACGGCACGTGATCTTCACGGGGCGCGGGCGGTTCGAGATCGGGGACCTGGAACCCCGGGACGTCGGTGAAGGCGACGCCGTTCGCATCCCGTCCGGGACGCGCCAGCGCATCACCACTGCCGGCCAATCGGACCCGGTCCTGTCCTGTGTCTGCACCCCCCGGTTCGACGATGGGTGGTACAGTACCCTCGAGTGGCCCGATCCCCCCCTCGCCGGTGGCGGCGTCCGGCCGGAACGGGCCGGCGAACGGGAGTCGGGGGGGCTCACCACCCGGCGCAGGTGTCGCCGAGGCCCCGGTTGTAGAGGTTCACGGCCCGGGCGACCAGCACCTCGTCTCCCGGAAGGCGGAAACGGCGCTCGCTCTTTATCCGCGGGAGGGCGTCCCGGCACCAGGCGTTCTCCTCGCCGCTCTGGCGAACGGCCTCGTCCGTACAGAAGAGGGCGAGGATCCCGTAGAAGTGGCTGACGTTCACCTCCACGGCGAGGTACTCGGCGAGCGTCCCCGGCGAGCACCAGGCGGTCGAGTCCAGGCCCCCCGGCGCGCTCCCCTCGCTCACGATCAGGCGCGACGAGAGCTCGGCGAGGAGGGCGCTTGCCCGGTCCGCCGCACCGGACGCGGGGAGACGCTCGAGTTCTTTCGCGATCCGGTCGAGCTCCTCCTGCGCCTCCGGGCTGTCGTCGCCCGGCTCGCCCGGGACCGATGCCACGTGCGGCATCGAGCGGAGGAGCTGCGCCAGTTCCGCCGGCCGGTTGACGAGGTACATCCCCGTGATGCTGCCGCAGGCGCCCTCCTCGCCGCGGATGACGACCTGCGTCTCGGGACGGATCTCGCCCGGCTCCACGTGCTGCTTGAGCACGCCGTCATGTTCGCTGAGGTCCATGCGGTTCCTGTGCGAGGACTGAAGTATTATCTTTTCCGTGTTCGAGGGAACGGCGCCGCCGGCAGGATCACGATCCGGGAGACCGGGTCTCTCCGCCGCTCCTCGCTCCCGAGGCGGGCTTACGTTCCGGGGTGCGCTGCGTCGCGGGACCCGGGTTCTCACCCCTGCCGAAGCGCCATCGGCGCGCCGGAGCACGCGATGCGGCATGGAGATCCTCGCGAAGGTCCCGGGGGCCGCGGGCAGCATGCCCGGGCCCGGCAGGCTCACTCCTTTTCCTCGCCCTTCACCCTTCGGTCATCGTCGTCATCGGCATCGTCCCCGCGGTCGTCGCGGTCCTCGTCATCCTCCTTGTGCTCCGTCTCCTCGTCGGCCGTGTCGTCCCGGTCCTCGTCATCGACTTTGGTATCCGGTCTATCGTCCGCCCTCACGTCGTCGGTCGTGGTGTGGCCGGGCCTCTCGTCGATGGGATCCTCGTCGGTCCCGGCGTCGTCACGCCCGTCTCCGTGCGGCCCGGAGGTCGCGGGCACGTCGGTCCCGCGCGCCGGGGGTGCGGGAGATCCGGAGGTGGCCCCTGTCGCCGGCCGGGCCGCCGTCCGGTCCGCGATCGGCGCGGATGTGACCTGCGCCCGCCTCGAGCCGGTCGCCGCTGTCGTCACCTCCGCCGTCTCCTGCGTCCCCCCTCCACCCGGTGCCTGCGTCCCCGGGACTGTGCCGAACTCCGTCGGGGGCGCCGTCGTGTTCCCGGGCGCGGTCGCGATCGAAGCGGTCGGCACGGTCGTCGGCGGGGTAGTCATCCACGTCGGTTCCGGCGTCGGCACCCGTGTCGCGATCGGCACCGGGGTCGGTGTTACCGTCGACGTGGCAGTCGCCGTCGCTATCGGAGGGGCTCCTCGCCGGGGGCCGTCGCGTTCCCGGGAAAGATCGAGGCCACCAGGGACGGCAGCGCGGGCGAGACGAACCCCACGGTGAAGAGCACCGCGCAGGCGACGACGCCGGCGGCGAGAAGTCCTCTGAGTATGCCGTGGTCGTCCATGGACGGGCGAAGAGGGGACGGCACGGCTCATTAAGGTTCCTTCTATCTCTGTGCAGCCGCCGCAGCGGCCCCGGCAGTCCGGCAAAGTGCTAGAGGTGGCTCCCGTCGCAGAACGGCTTGTTCCGTGACTTCCCGCACTGGCAGAGCGTCACCCGGTGCCGGACCTCGTAGGGCGTGCCGTCGGCGCCGACCACCGGGATGCCGCCGCGGACCCAGAGCGGTCCCTGCTCCCCCGTCTCCGGGTCCACGATGACCGCAATGGACTTCTCCAGGTCCTGCCCGATCGCCTCCCCGGCCGCGTTGTCGTAGAGGACCAGCCGGCCCGTCGGGCAGTCGCAGGCCTCCTCGATGGCAATCGCCCGGGACTCGGGGTCCGAGAACCGGACCAGGTTCCAGATGCCGCCGGCCCGGTGGCAGAACCCGGCGTGGCTGCAGAGATGCCTGTTGTCGGCGAGCGTGAGAGACGGCCCCCGGGTGATCACGGCGCCCTCGAGGAACGGCTCCCGGTCGCCCGCCTCGGTCCCGTCGAAGCCGACCTGCGCGTGGGTGCCGTCGCAGAACGGCAGGTTCTTCGACTGGCCGCACCGGCAGAGGGCGTACCGTTCCCGGAGCGGGTAGGTCGTCGTCTCGTTCCAGCTCCGGCAGTTGCCCAGGTCGTCGTAAACGTACTCCATCGTCGTGAGGGGCACGCCGCCGGTCACGATGAAGGGGCCGTTCTCGATCACCGTGATCTTCATCCCGCCGTCGCTGGTGTCCGGGAGCGCAGCCGGCGGCGTGGCCCCGGGTGCATCCGGTCCATTCATAGACGGGTATTTTCTTCCCGGTCTACAAGCAAGTTCCGGAACCGGGAGGTTACGCCCCCGCCCGGGTGCTCGGAGGTGCTGCAGGCGGCTTCTCATGGCTACCCGCTCCTCTCCGGCTGCCGGTCCGGGACGGGAATCACTTAAGCGGTCCGTCGCCAACACCTGAAATAGAGGTGAGGAGGATCATCAGCATCAACCGCACGGCCATGCCCGCCGTCAGAGAGATGATCGATCGCTCGGCCGAGCTGGGGGTCGGGGTCGCGGAGCTGGAGAACGGCGCGACCTGCATCGACTGCGGCGTGGACGCGACCGGGAGTTATCGGGCCGGCGCCATCTTCGTGGAGGCGTGCCTCGCGGGGCTCGCGACGACGGCGATCACCGTGGACCGGGTGGGGGACGTGCCGGTCCCGTTCCTCCACCTCGTCGTGAACCACCCCGCGCTCGCGTGCCCCGGGTCGCAGAAGGCCGGCTGGGTGCTGAAAGCCGGCACGTACTCCGCCATGGCCTCGGGGCCCGCGCGGGCGCTGGCCCTGAAGCCGAAAGAGACCTACCGGCGGATCGGCTACCNNGCGACGACTCGCCAGTCGGCGTCCTGGCGCTGGAGGCCGGCGCCCTGCCGGACGAGGAGGTCACCGACCTCATCGCGTCGGCGTGCGGCATCGAGCCCGCGGGCCTGTACGTCCTCGTCGCCCCGGCGCAGAGCCTCGTCGGCTCGGTCCAGGTCCCGGGCCGGGTCGTCACGGCGACCCTCCACAAGCTCGAGGCGGCGGGGTACGACGTCCGCCGGATTGTCCAGGCGACGGGCCGGGTGCCGATCGCGTCCCAGAAGAGGACGGCCCGCGAGGCCATGGGGACGACCAACGACTGCATCATCTACGGCGGGTCGGTCGGGCTCGTCGTGGAGGAGGACGACCCGGTCTTCGAGACCCTGCCGTCACGGACCTCCCCCGACTACGGGAAGCCATTCGCCCGGGTGCTCGCGGACGCCGGGGACGACCTCGTGAAGGTCGACTCGACCCTCGGGTTCTCGCCGGCAGAGGTCACGGTCAACGTCCGGTCGACCGGGGAGGTCCGCCACCACGGCGGCATAAACCCCGCCGTGCTGCTCGAGTCGTTCGGCCTCTGCTGACGGCGCCCGTCACAACGGCGTCGTCTTCTCGCGGTAGCGCCCGAGCGCCTTCTCGACGTACGCGGTCATCTGCACCGCGCCGACCACGCAGGCCTGCGCGCACTTCCCGCACCCGATGCAGGTGTCGGGGTGCGTGATCCAGGCCTTGTCCACCTTCTTCCCGAGGTCCACGAGCTCGATCGAGCCCGTCGGGCAGACCTCAACGCAGTCCCCGCACCCCTCGCACGAGAAGGGGATGATCCAGGGAAACTGCTTTGGCGTCTTCCGCTCTTTCGGCGTCTCCGCCGCCGCTTCGCTCTCCCCCACGGCTCAGGCCTTCTTGCGGGGAACGTCCTTCCAGCGCCGGCTCTCCCACGCGTCGAGCTCGTCCGGCGGCATCCCGTCCAGGCGCAGCCCGGCCTCGTATCCCGGCTTCGTGCAGTAGAGCTCGGTGAGACGCACCCGGAGGACGG
Organism: Methanoregulaceae archaeon UBA288; assembly: GCA_002495225.1. GTDB lineage: Archaea > Halobacteriota > Methanomicrobia > Methanomicrobiales > Methanospirillaceae > UBA288. The sequence goes on from DAEF01000227.1 coordinate 11,872, forward strand.
CACCGGCGTCGACCCCCTTCTCCTCCTTCGCCCGGGCGGCGATCGCGTCGAACTCCGCGCCCGAGCGGAGGAGCTCCCCCGTCCCCTTGAACTGGAACGCCGCGCGGATGCCGCCCTGCCGCGAGACGCCGAACGCCACGCGGGGGTTTTCGGCCAGCACGGGCTCGATCAGCCGCGCCTCGTCCTCTGCGAGCGCGAACGCCACCTCGTCGTCGGCCGTCGCCTGCGCGTACCGCCCGAGCGTCACGAGCGGCACGCCCTCGCGCGTGGCGACGCAGAGGTGGCAGCCCATGGTCTCGATCCAGGCCTTCATCCGGTCCGTCAGGGTCACCGCCATCACGCCCG